>NZ_JCAFTA010000015.1:0-116981 GCF_059369815.1 Stenotrophomonas sp. YJH_SMC_27
ATCGACGTTAAGGTGCGGGATGGGGATCGCTCGGCTCGTCTGTCGGCTGCTATCCGCAGATATCATGTTGACGGTCCCTCCACCCTGGCTCCTACATACCGCGTAGGAGCCGGGAGGAACATACAAGCCATGCTCGGCTGCTTTGGCTTTCTGTAGAGCCGAGCTGTGCTCGGCTTCCGCGTTCGTAGAGCCGAGCTGTGCTCGACTGCCGTGAAGCAGCCGAGCATAGGCTCGGCTCTACAACACGATGCGGTTCAGCTGGCCAGAACGCCCTGCCTGCGCATCCTCGGCGCCAGCGCCGCATGCATCACCGCCAGGTGCATCACCACCGAAAGTTCCGGAGCGTGGCGATCATCACCGGCGCGCCACTGCTGCGCCAGCCGCGCGGCGTCGACGGGCAGCAGGGCCAGCAACTGGGCGTCGTCCAGCGCATCGGCGGAAGCCTGCAACTGTCGCGCAACTTGCCGCGACTGCCACACATGCACGCCAATGCTGAGGCTGGCCAGCGACATCAAGGTCAGGGCCAGGCCATGTTCGAACCACTGTGACAGTACATCCGGGCCCCACAGCAGCGCGGCGAGCACCGCCAGCGCCGGCAGCCGCCAGCCCAGCCAATGCAAGCGCCCACGCTGCGGCCAGTGCACCACCACCGCACTGGAGACCAGCGCGGCTGCCGCCGTCGCCGGCAGCTCGGTCGGCCAGGTGGCCGCCAGCAGCACCGCCAGCACCGCCCAGACCCAGCCGGGCGGCAACGCGCGCCGCTGGTAGTCGGCCCCGACGGGTCCAACCAGCTGTCGCAGGCTGCGTTGTTGGCTTGCCTCGGTCACCCACAGTCTCCCTGTCTGTCCTGGCTTGGATGGTCGTCGCCAGTGTGTCGCAAATTCGTGCCCATGACGTTACCAATCCGCTATGACGGAGGCTCTACAACTTGTTGTGGATTGCCACGGTGACTGTTCAGCTGTTTTGGCGTAGCATTGGCAGCGTTGGGCAGGCCCCGCTCGTGGCAACACGGCATTGGCCCTGTACATTGCAGCACTGTAGAAACCGGGGGTGCATTGGTTTCGACGGGGGTTGTGAAGTCGCCTGGCGCATGCCGAGGGGGTAGCTTTCCTCGTAAATCCAGCTGCAAAACTCTAGTTGCCAACGACGACAACTACGCTCTGGCCGCTTAAGGCCTAAGCCTCGAAACCGCTTGTGTCCATGCTCGCGGTGTAGAGTCACTATCATGGAATCGCGCTGGGCGGCTGCCTGTCAGCCCGGCTCTAGAACACAACAGGCTGGTTCCCGGATGCGCTTTGCGCACCGTGCTGTTCGGGGACGAGATCCAACGGTGAGCTAAGCATGTAGTGCTGGGGATGGAGTGCCTTCGGACGGCGGTTCAATTCCGCCCACCTCCACCATCTGTATGGCCTGTCGAGGCCGCAAGAAGCCGGATCTCCCGTCAACCGGGGTTCCGGCTTTTTTGTGCCTGCACGTCGCGGAGGATGTGTGGCGCATAATCGGGATGACACCTCCAACAGCCCCTCACTCCGCGATCGCCAGAAGGATCTGCCATGAAAGCCCCCCTCGCGATGTCCCTGCTCCTCACCGCCCTGGCCGCAGCCCCAGCCACGCACGCCTCCACACCCACCATCGCGCCGCCAGGCACCGCAACGTTGGAAGCCCTACTGTCCTGCAGACCTGGCTCCAACTTCAGCGAGGCCGAAGCCATCGATGCCCTGCAGGCAGCCGGCCTGGCCAAGAAGCCGGGCGGTACATTCGAACCGGAGGACAAGCCGGTCGCGCTGTTTGGTGGCACGGTCACCAGTGCCGATGTGAACGTGGCCGAAGGCGAGAGGAGCCTCTTCGTGTACTTGAACGGTGTCGGTGCCAAGCGCCTGGCCAAGGCCTGGTCGGTGACCGAAGTCAACGAGCACGCCAATACCGAAGAACCGTCGTACGCGAAGCGCATCGACAAGCGCCATACCCTGCACGTGATCGCGGGCGACGACTACGAGGGCTATTCGGCCGCAGTGAAATGCCAGATCAGCCGCTGATGGCGTAGCCAACGCTACAACCAGCGCGGCACGCGACGACGGTACTGCGCGTACGCCTCGGGAAAGCGCGCCATCAGTGCCCGCTCCTCCGGCAGGATCTGCAACCGCGTGATGTACGCCAGGAACAGCGGGACCACGATCAGCGCGATCAGATGCTGCAGGTACACCATGGCTCCCAGCAGAACCAGCGCCTGGCCCAGATACATCGGATTCCGTGTGCGGCGGTAGACCCCGCTGGTAACCAGCACGCTCGAGGCCGAAGGTCGCAGAGGATTGACGGTGGTGCCTGCTCGCCGGAAGGAGACCTTGGGCAGCAGGTTGAGCACCACACCGAGCGCCATCGTCAGACCCGCCAGTAGCGCCGGCACCGGTGCCCGAAAGGCAGAACCCGGCCACAGCCTGCACGCTGCATAGCCGACAGCTGCACACAGCAGCATCACCACGGGCGGGGGAACACGTGTTTCCAGCCAGATCATCACGATCACCAAGCACGTTCCACCACAGTGTCACACGGGAATGCCCGGATCGCACGGCGGACGCATCGGCCAGGCCCAATCCGGCCAGTGGATTCCACTTTGGCAGACCGACCGCTAGAGTGGCGCCTCCGCGCAGGAGGATCGCATGGCTACCACGGGCTTGGGCTTGATCGGCCGCACGACCCTCATCATCACCGCGCTGCTCAGCCTGGGAGGTTGCGCGACGCTGCGGCAGTTCGGGCCTTCGGTGCAGGTCGCCTCGGTCACGCCCGGCCAGTACATCGCGCTCAAGCGCGGTGACATCCTCACCTCCGGCAAGCTCAGTGCGGCGACCACGGAGACGCTGCGCGTGGCCGGCCTTGATGAAGGTGTCTGCGCCAAGACCGGCCTGCCCTGCATCGAAGCGATGGAAGCCAGCATCGTCGTGCGCGAGGAGGACAAGCGCTCCAGCCTGGCCGAGCTGTGGCTGCAGTATGCGATGACCCTGCCGGCGCCGAAGCGCGAGTACTCCGCCTCGGGTCGCGCCAAGACCGCAATCAACGAGTTGGATGCCGACTTCCAGCCGCGCCTGGACGCATGGATGCAGGTCGCGCGCCAGGCCTACGCCTACCTGTTCTTCACCGAGCGCACCGCCAACCAGCGCGGCTTCGAAGACCGCCAGACCCAGGTCCGCGACTATTACAACCTGGCCGTGCAGGAGGCGTCGGTGCAGCTGTACGACGCCTACGCCACCGGGCGCGTGCACAACGATGCCAACCATCTCCAGCTGGGCCGCTGGACGTTCGTGCTGGCTCCTCCAGGGGAAGCATCGGCGTTGGACGAGCGTACACCGACCGAACTGGTACCCGCCGCCTCGCTGTCGTTCACCGGCACGCTGCGCAGCGTGCACCGCCGCGATGGCTTCGGTGCCGAACTGGTGGCCGTGATGGATGACCCGGCCGCAACCACGCCCAGCACTACGCCGGCAGCGGTGCAGGCAAGCCCTTCCGCCACGCAGAGCTGGAGCGAGATGCCTTCGCCATCGATGACGGTGCTGCTGCGCTTCTCGGGAAAGAACCTGTGGGAAGTGCTGCACGATGACGAGCCGGAGCTGGAGATTCACGATCCCTACCAGGTTTCGGAAGTAACCCTGCACGGCCAGCACGTGCCATTGGCGGCCAACTTCACCGCCGGCTATGCGTTGTGGCTGGCCCGTTCCAATTTCAGCCGGCAGTCGCTGCGCTCGCTGTTCGGGGGCAAGGGCGGCATCGACACGCCGCATCTGTACATGATGCAGCCCTACGATCCCAACCGTCGCGTACTGCTGATGATCCATGGCCTGGCCAGCAGTCCGGAAGCCTGGGTCAACGTGGCCAACGAACTGCTGCGCGACGACGAGATCCGCCAGGACTTCCAGGTCTGGCAGTTCTACTACCCCACCAACATGCCCATCGCGATGAGCCACGATGCGATGCGCCACACGCTGGATGAGGTGTTCAAGCATTTCGACCCCAGCGGCAAGGCGCGGGCTTCGCATGACATGGTCCTGGTCGGGCACAGCATGGGTGGGGTGATCGCGCGGTTGATGGTTTCCTCTTCCGGCGATCATCTGGTCGATACCCTGCTGGCAACCGCGCAGATGACCCCGGCACAGCGTGAACTGCTGCGCACCAAGGGCGCACCGGTGCTGACCTTCCTGCCGGAACCGGCAGTGTCGCGGGTGGTGTTCATCGCCACGCCACACCGCGGCACCGATGTGGCGGGCACCCGCCTGGGCCGCTGGATCGGTCGCCTGGTGCGGTTGCCGCTGACCGTGCTGGAAGACGTTGCCACCATCGCCAACGACGGCCAGATCGACCGCTCCGACGGCAAGCACGGCTACCAGATGAACAGCATCCAGAATCTGGACAAGGACGATCCCTTCGTCCGCGCCGTGGCAGACCTGCCGATGTCGCCGAAGGTGCACTACCACTCGATCATCGCGCGGGCAAAGGCCGATGGTCCACTGGGAAAGACCAGCGACGGGCTGGTGCCCTACTGGAGCTCGCACCTGCCGCATGCGGACTCGGAGAAGGTGATCGTCTCCGGGCACAGCGTGCAGGAAGCCACGCCGGCCATCGTCGAACTGCGGCGGATCCTGCATGAGGACATGCAGCAACACGGAAACCAGGCCAATTAGCCGTGGGCAGCTGAGGGAAATCCCTCATCGCGCGTGCGCACCCACCCTCCTATGCTGGCCTCACATTTCCCGCAGGAGATCTGCATGAACACGCAAGAGCCCAGCCGCCAGCCCAGCCCCGACCCGGCCGAGCGCGATGCCTTCTTCCCGTCTCCCTACTCGCTGTCACAGTTCACATCGCCCAAGAGCAACCTTTCCGGTGCCGACTACCCGGATGCGCGCCGCGATGGCCGCTGGAAGGTGCTGATGATCGCTGCCGACGAACGCTATCTGCCAACTGCCAATGGCCACCTGTTCTCCACCGGCAACCATCCGGTGGAGACCCTGCTGCCGATGTACCACCTCGACAAGGCCGGCTTCGGCATCGATGTAGCC
The DNA here is from genome assembly GCF_059369815.1 of Stenotrophomonas sp. YJH_SMC_27. Lineage (NCBI taxonomy): Bacteria > Pseudomonadati > Pseudomonadota > Gammaproteobacteria > Lysobacterales > Lysobacteraceae > Stenotrophomonas > Stenotrophomonas sp. YJH_SMC_27. The sequence continues at coordinate 5,046 of NZ_JCAFTA010000015.1, forward strand.
ACGCTGTCGGGCAACCCCGCCAAGTTCGAGTGGTGGGCATTTCCAAACGAGGACAAGGAAATCGGCGGGCTGTACGAGCGTTATGCCTCGTGCTTCCGCCAGCCGCTGCCACTGGACGAGGTGGTTGCCGGGCTCGATGCGGATTCGGACTATGCTGCAGTGTTCATCCCCGGTGGCCATGGCGCCCTGATAGGACTGCCGCAGAGCCGCGCGGTGAAGTCCGTCCTGCATTGGGCGATGGCCCAGCAACGCCACATCATCACCCTTTGCCACGGTCCGGCCGCACTGCTGGCTGCGGGCGTGGACGAGGCCGATGGCGGTTCGCTGTTCCGCGGCTACCGCATCTGCGCCTTCCCCGATGCGATGGACCGGCAGACGCCGGAGATCGGCTACATGCCTGGACAGTTGCCGTGGTTCTTCGGTGAGCGCCTGGCACAGCGGGGCGTGCAGATCGTCAATGACGGCATCGATGGCAGCGTGCTGCAGGACCGCCTGCTGCTGACCGGCGACAGCCCGTTGGCTGGCAATGCGCTGGGCAAACTGGCTGCACGCGCCCTGCTCGACGCCTTGGCCGGGCGCTGAGCCGGATGACCGAGCTGGTGCAGGCGCTGCTGGAGCTGGAACGCGCCCGTTCGCTGAGCGCGGTGGGTGCAGTCCTGCGAGGCATCGCGGCACCGCTCGGCTTCGACCGCGTGCTGGTGTTTGCCACCGGCACCGGGCTGGAGCGGGGTACGCAACGCGTGTACTGGATCGAGGGCGACTGGTTCGGCGATGGCAGCGATACCGACCTTGCGCGCTACCTCCACGCCTGCCCCGTCAATCGCCACGTGCTGGACAGCAACGCGCCGTTCTTCTGGAGCAAGCGCCTGGGCGTTCGCGGCGAGCGCTACCAGGTGGTGAAGCAGCCTCGCGGCGAAGGCCTGCATGGGCTGCAGGTGCCGGTGTTCGGCATCACCGGCCTGGAAGGCGCGGTCAGCGTTGCCGGTACGTCAATCGACGCGTCGGCCAACGCGCGCCTGCGGCTGGAAGCTGCTGCAACCGCAGCATTCCGGGCCGCGCGCCGTCTGGCCGAATCACCTGCCGAGCGTTCGGGAAGCGCACTGAGCAACCGCGAGCGCGAAGTGCTGCGCTGGGTCGCCGCCGGGCGCCGGCAAGCTGAGATCGCGGCCACGCTTGGGCTTTCCACGCGCACGGTGGAGAACCACCTGCGCCACGCGCGGCAACGGCTGGGTGTGGCGACCACCGCGCAGGCAGTGCGTGCCGCCAGCCGTCGCGGCGAGATCGAAGACTGATCGCGGCGAGGCACTTCCGGATCTCTGGTTCGCGTGTTACACACGCCATGCGCATGTGCGCGATTGCAGAAAGCAAGGATGATGCTTATGAAACTGCAACTGGCCGCGATGGCCGCATTGATGTTGGCATTGGGTAGTGGGATACCGGCGACTGGCCACGCGGCCGGGTCCCCCGGATCGACGACCGATTGCGTGCCCGTAAGACTTGGGCCCAACCTCGTGCATCAGCGCTGCACCGTCACCCGCACTCTGGCAGACGGCACCGTTTTCACGTCGGTGTACTGGATAGACGAGAACGGTCAGTGGTACCTCCCGGCAGACTGATCTGCATCGGACACCGACTACGGCTACAAGGAGTGTGATCAATGATGCTGCACAATCGAATGACCGCTTTTTCTTTCGCTGCAGTAGTTGCACTTGCGGCCCTGGTGCCCTCGCCGCCGGCGAATGCAGCCGAAGAGGTCGGCCTGCAGGAGGAGTGCGTGCCCTTCCGCATCAGCGGCAACGTGTTCCACCAGCGTTGCACGCTGTACGTGGTCCATGACGACGGCACCCGCGTGGCCAGCGACCACTACAACCGCGACGAGAACGGGATGATCTACGACCCCTGATCGGGCAAGGGGCATCTGCCGGGCGGAGCGTCCAGCGCCCGCCCGGCGTCTCCAAGTCGCCTGTCCCGGCATACCACTGCCCCCGCCTTCCATGGCATGCTCCATGAAACCGTTTTCATGGGATGGAGGGATTCCACGATGTTGTCGCGTTTCCGTCGCCCGGCGCTGAGTGCGCTGCTGGCGCTTGCTCTGCCTGCCGTTGCCTGGGCCGTCACGCCGGCGCCGTTGAAGGTGATGTCATTCAACGTCCGTACCCCGGCTGACACCGAACCGGGCAAGCGCTGGCCCGACCGCCGTGATGCGATGGTCAAGGTGATCCTCGACGCGCACCCGGCAGTGATCGGCACCCAGGAACTGGTGAAGGAACAGGCCGACTACCTGTCAGGGCACCTGCCCGGCTACCGCTGGTTCGGTGAAGGCCGCCGCGGTGGCAGCGGCGATGAGCACATGGGCGTGTTCTACGACAGCAAGGTGCTGGCCATCGAGGAATCCGGCAACTTCTGGCTTTCGGATACGCCGGACGTCCCTGGCAGCATCAGCTGGGGCAACCTGTACCCGCGTATGGTCACCTGGGCCCTGTTCCGGCGCCTGGACGATGGCCGTCGCTTCTACTTCCTCAATACCCACCTGCCCTACCGCGACGAGGACGAACCGCGCCGGGTGAAGGGTGCCGAGCTCATCGGCAAGCGCCTGGAAGCACTGCCGGCCGACCTGCCGGTGGTGTTGACCGGTGACTTCAACAGCGAGCCAGGCGGTGACACCTACAAGGCGTTCACCCGCCTGCTGCAGGACACCCGTACCCAGGTGAAAACACCGCAGGGTCCGCGCCCGACCTTCCACGACTTCACCGGCAAGGCCACCGTGCAGCTGGACTGGGTGCTGGTGCGTGGCTTCCGTGCGCGCAGCTTCCTTACCGATGATCGTCGCATCGACGGCGTGCTGCCGTCGGATCATTTCCCGCTGGTGGTCGAGCTGGACTGGCCGAAGCCCTGAATTCCCGCGGCAGCCGTGGCTACGGCGGCGGCTGCCGCGACAACAGCCGGTACAACGCCTGGTGCTGGTTGCGCGCCTGGCAGATGCGGGCGCCGACGGCAAGGAACACGGCGACACCGATCAGCCCGAGCCCCAGCATCGGATCGGGCAGTCGCAGGAAACCGATCGCAGCGGCCATCGTCGCCAGCACCAGCAGCACAACGACCGCCACCGAAAGGCCCGCACCGGGTGGCCCCGGGTCGCCAAACAGCATGCGCTGGGTATCCCGCCTGTCATCGCTCATCGTGTGTACTCCCTGGAATCTGCCCCACTAGTTACACGGCGGACACGGCTTCCGGCAGAGTCAGAAACGTCACGACTGTGACAACGTCCACAGCAGACGCCGCGCTACCCTGCCCCTGTTCCCGAACTGTGGAGAAAGGCATGGCACACCAGAGTCGCCTGGCCGGTTTCATCATCGATTGCGAGGGCATTCCCGCCGACGAAGGCGCCCGCTTCTGGGCCGCCGCGCTTGGCCTGCAGGCGCAGCCCGCCCGTGCCGAAGACGCCGCCGAGTATGCCGACCTGCTCGGTGCTCCGGCGGGCCTGGACGTTGAAGTCCAGCGCGTCGATCACCCGTCACGGGTGCATCTGGACATCGAGAGCGACGACATCGATGCCGAAGCCAACCGCCTGGAGAAGCTCGGCGCGCGACGGATAGGCTTCGTCAAGCGCTGGTGGGTGATGGAAGCACCAACCGGCCATCGCTTCTGCATCGTGCGCATGCGCGAGCGTGAGGTACCGGCCAACCACTGGCCCTGAAAGAACAAGGGGACGGAAGTCCCTGCTTCCGTCCCCTGCGGTTACTGCGCCTGCGCCACGCTTGGCGGCTGCGGTGATTGACCCCAACCACCCAGCGCCTTGTACACACCCACCACGCTGACGTTGACGTCGGCCTCGGCCGCCGCCAGCGCATCATCGGCTGCCAGCTGGGTCCGCTGCGCGTCCAGCAGGGTCAGGAAGTCCTCCGATCCCTCGCGATAGCGGATCTGCGCCAGCGATTCGGCACGCCGAGCCGCCTGCGCCTGCTCCACCACGATTGCCAACCGTGCCTGCTGCTTGGAATAGCGGGTCAGCGCGTTTTCGGTGTCTTCCAGTGCCAGCAGCACGGCCTGCTCATACTGTGCTGCCACGCCTTCGGCCTCGGCCTTGCTGGCACGCAGGCGTGCACGCACGGTGCCGAAGTCGAATGCTGCCCAGCTCAGCGACGGGGTCAGCGACCAGGCCTTGTTGTTGCCATTGACCAGGCCACTTGCATCGCCGCCGAGGAAGCCGACGAAACCGGACAGCGACAGCCGCGGGAACAGGTCCGCAGTAGCCACGCCCACGCGTGCGGTAGCAGCGGCCAGGCGACGCTCGGCCACGCGCACGTCGGCGCGTTGGCGCAGCAGCTCGCGGGTATCGCCCAGCGGCAGTGCCTTGGCGAATGCCGGCACATCATGTGGTGCCAGCATCGCCGTCAGCACTTCCGGGCGCTGGCCCAGCAGCACGGCCAGCCGGTTGCGCGACTGCGTCTCGGCTACTTCCAGCAGCGGGATATCGGCCTCGATCGCCTTCAGGCGGGCGCGGCTGCTCTGCACGTCCAGTTCGCTGCCGGCCCCAAGTTCCCAGCGTGCTTCGGTCAGCTTCTGCGTATCGCGCAGGTTCTCCAACGTGTGCTGGGCCACTGCGATGCGCTTCTGGGTGCCACGCAGTTCGAAGTAGTTGCGCGCCACTTCAGCGGCAACCAGCACCTGCGCGTCGGCCAGGTTGGCCTGTTCGGCGTCCAGGTCGGCGCGCGCGGCTTCTGCAGCACGGCGCTTGCGGCCGAACAGATCCAGCTCCCAGCCGGCGTCGAAGCCGAGCTGGTAGCTTTCACTGAACACCCGCTGCCCACCCAGCTGCGGATCGGGTTGCTTGCGGCGGTCGTAACTGCCGCCTGCGGTGATGTGCGGGGCCTGGTCGAAACGGCTTTCGACGAACACAGCACGGGCCTGGCTGACGCGGGCCACGGCCACGCGCAGGTCCAGGTTGTCCGACAGTGCGCCGTGCACCAGCTCTTCCAGCACCGGATCGTCGAACTGCGCCCACCAGCTGGCCACCGGCGAGACGGAACTGAAGACCGGCTGCTGCGCGCTCTTCAGCACCACCGGCTCCTGTACCGGGGCCTTGTAGTTCGGGCCGACGCTGACACAGCCTGCCAGCACCAGGCTGGAGACGGCCATCGCCAACGTGCGGATCACCATGGCAGCACCTCGCCCAGGTAGGTGAAGCTGCCGCTGGCACCGGACTCACCGATCAGCGCCATTTCCACGCTGGAACGCGCGCCTTCGCTGATTTCGATCTCGCCATTGCCGCCGTTCATGTCGGTCTTTACGTAACCCGGATGCACGGTGTTGACCTTGATCGGCGTGTTGCGCAGCTCATAGGCCAGGCTCAGGGTCCAGCTGTTCACTGCGGCCTTGGACGCGTTATAGGCCGGGATCTTGAAATCGTAGATGCCCGAGGTCGGGTCGGCATGCAGGGTCTGCGAACCGAGCATGCTGGACACATTGACGATGCGCCCGGACTTGGCCTGCCTGATCAGCGGCAGGAAGGCCTGGGTGACTGCCACCAGCGCATAGACGTTGGTGTCGAAGGTGCGCTTCCAGGTCTCGAGCGATTGCTCCGACGGCGCCTGCGCGGGATTCTCGATCATGATGCCGGCATTGTTGACCAGGATGTCGAGGCGGCCATGGCGCTGGCGCACCTGCTCGACTGCCTCGGCGATGCTGGCCGCGTCGGTCACGTCCAGCTGCAGGGCTTCCACCGGCAGGCCCTCGGCCTGCAGCTTCAGGGCCAGCTCCACCGCCGTTTCGCGCTTGCGACCGGCCAGCAGCGTGTGCACGCCCGCCTGGGCCAGCTGGCGCACGGTTTCCAGGCCGATGCCACGGGTAGCGCCAGTGACCAGCGCGATCTTGTTCTGATGGGTGTTCATGGATTCATGCCTCGTGAGGGAAAAGCCGCCGCCGGCCGGTAGCCGGCGGCGGCGGGGTTCCATGTCAGTGATGGATGGTCGGTTCGCCATGCTGCACCAGCTGGCCGCCACCGTTGCGGGTAACCAGCTTGCGCAGTGCCACGTAGAACACCGGGGTGAGGAACAGGCCGAACAGGGTCACGCCCAGCATGCCGGCGAACACGGTGATACCGGTTACCGAGCGCACCTCGGCGCCTGCGCCGTGCGACAGCACCAGCGGCACGGTGCCGGCGATGAACGCGATGGAGGTCATCACGATCGGGCGCAGACGCAGGCGGCAGGCTTCCAGCGCGGCTTCAACGATGCCCTTGCCGCCCATCTCCAGCTCTCTGGCGAATTCGACGATCAGGATTGCGTTCTTGCACGCCAGGCCCATCAGCACCACCAGGCCGACCTGCACGAACACGTTGTTGTCACCACCGGTCAGCCACACGCCGAACAGCGCCGACAGCAGGGTCATGGGCACGATCAGGATCACCGCCAGCGGCAGCGACCAGCTCTCGTACAGCGCGGCCAGCACCAGGAAGGCCAGCATGATCGCCACCGGGAACACGATGAAGGCGGCCTTGCCCTGGGTTGCCTGCTGGTAGCTCAGGTCGGTCCATTCGGTGGTCATGCCGACCGGCAGTACCTTGCCGGCGATCTCGGTCAGCTTAGTCATCGCCTCGGCCGAGGACAGCAGGCGCGGGTCGGCCTCGCCGGCCAGGTCCGCTGCCGGGTAGCCATTGAAGCGCAGCACCGGATCCGGGCCGAAGGTCTGCTTGATGGTGACCATCGAACCGATCGGCACCATCTCGCCACGATCGTTGCGGGTGCGCAGCTTGCCGATGTCCTCGACCGTCTCGCGGAACGGACCGTCGGCCTGGGCGATCACCTGCCAGGTACGGCCGAACTGGTTGAAGTCGTTGACGTAGGCCGAACCCAGGTAGGTCTGCAACGTGTCGAACAACTCAGTGAGCTGCACGCCCTGTGCCTTGGCCTTGACGCGGTCCACCTCGGCATCCAGCTGCGGCACATTGGCCTGGTAGCTGGAAATCGGGAAGGCCATGCCCGGGGTCTGCGCAACGGTGCCCTGCATCGCCTGCACGGCATTCTGCAGTGCGCCGTAGCCCAGGTTGCCGCGGTCCTCGATGAACATCTGGTAGCCGTTGCCGTTACCCAGGCCGAGGATCGGCGGCGGCATCATCGCGAACGCGAAGCCCTCCTGCAGGCCAGCGATCTTCTGGTTGATCTCGGCGTTGATCTGCGCGGCAGTGCGGCCATGGCGCTCGGCGAACGGCTTGAGCGGAATGAACGCCACACCGGTGTTGGGCGTGTTGGTGAACTGCAGTGCATTCAAACCCGGGAACGAGATGGTGTGGGCCACGCCATCGGTTTCCTGGGCGATCTTGGCCACCTTGCGCAGCATTTCATCGGTGCGTGCGATCGACGAACCTTCCGGCAGTTTCACGCCGGCAATCAGGTACAGCTTGTCCTGGGTCGGGATGAAGCCCGGCGGCACCAGCTTGAAGATCACGCCGGTACCGACCAGCAGGATCGCGTAGACCACGAACACCGCACCACGACGGCCGAGGATGCGGGCCACGCCACGTTCGTACTTCTCCGAGCTGGACTTGAAGAAGCGGTTGAACGGACGGAACACCCAGCCGAACAGGCTGTCGATCAGGCGGCTCGGGCCGTCCTTCGGCGCACCATGGGCCTTCAGCAGGCGCGCGGCCAGGGCCGGCGACAGGGTCAGCGAGTTGATCGCCGAGATCACCGTGGAGATCGCGATGGTGACGGCGAACTGCTTGTAGAACTGGCCGGTGACACCGGACAGGAACGCCATCGGCACGAACACGGCGCACAGCACCAGCGCGATCGCCACGATAGGGCCGGACACTTCGCGCATGGCCTGGTGTGCCGCCGCAGTGGGCGACAGGCCTTCCTCGATGTTGCGCTCGACGTTCTCCACCACCACGATCGCATCGTCGACCACGATGCCGATCGCCAGCACCAGGCCGAACAGGCTCAGCGTGTTGATCGAGAAGCCCAGCACGTACAGCGCGGCAAAGGTACCCACCACCGACACCGGCACCGCGATCAACGGAATGATCGACGCACGCCAGGTCTGCAGGAACAGGATCACCACCAGCACCACCAGGGCGATCGCTTCCAGCAGCGTGGAGACCACGGCCTTGATCGAGTCGCGCACGAAGATGGTGGTGTCATACACCGCTTCGTACTTCACATCGGCCGGCATGGTCTTCTGCATCTCGTCCATCGTCGAGATGACCTGGTCGCGGATTTCCAGCGCGTTGGCACCCGGCGACTGGAAGATGCCGATACCCACCGCGTTCTTGCCGTCCAGCTGCGAGCGCAGGGTGTAGTCGCCCGCGCCCAGTTCCAGGCGGGCCACGTCGGACAGGCGCACGATCTCGCCATCCGTGCCGCTCTTGAGCACGATGTCGCCGAATTCCTTTTCGGTCTTCAGCCGGCCCTGGGCATTGATGAGGGTCAGGAACTTGCTGTCCGGCAGCGGTTCGGCGCCGAGCTGGCCGGCCGACACCTGCACGTTCTGCTCGCGCATGGCGCGCACCACGTCGCTGGCGGTCAGGCCGCGCGACGCCACCTTGTCCGGGTCCAGCCAGGCACGCATGGCGTAATCGCCGCCACCGAAGATCTGCGCGTCACCCACGCCCGGAATACGCGCCAGCGCATCCTTGACGTGCAGGCGCGCGTAGTTGCGCAGGTACAGAGTGTCGTACTTGCCTTGCGGCGAGGTCAGGTGCACCACCATCAGGAAGGTGGGCGACTGCTTCTGCGTGGTCACGCCCTGCCGGCGCACGTCCTCGGGCAGGCGTGCCTGTGCCTGCGCCACGCGGTTCTGCACCTTCACCGCCGCCGCGTCCGGGTCGGTGCCCGGGCGGAAGGTGACGGTCATCTGCAGCACGCCGTCCGAGCCAGCAACCGACTTCAGGTACATCATGCCTTCGACGCCGTTGATCGCCTCTTCGAGCGGGGTAGCAACGGTCTCGGCAATGACCTTGGGGTTGGCGCCCGGATACACCGTGCGCACGACCACCGACGGCGGCACCACTTCGGGGTACTCGCTGATCGGCAGGATTGGAATCGTGATCAGGCCTGCGGCGAAGATCACGATCGACAGCACCGCCGCGAAGATCGGCCTGTCGATGAAGAAGCGGGAAAAGTCCATGGAGGAATTCCTGGGAAAGGCATTCGGCGGGCAACAGCCGCCCCGCCCCTCGCCAATATGACGAAGGCAGGGAAGGCTGCCGCTGGCGCCGGCAGCTAAGCGGGGACGCGGATCAGGAGCGGGCGGATCAGTGGTTCAGCGCAGCGGTGGCATCGCGGCCCGGTGCGGGCTTTGCGGCCGGTGGCTGCATGGCCACCGCCTTGGCCTGCACCGGCATGCCCGGCATGAAGACCTTCTGCACACCGTCGATGATGACCTTGTCACCTGCGGCCAGGCCATGCTCGACAATGCGCAGGCCGTCGGCGGTACGGCCGAGCTGGATGTCGCGGCGCTGGGCCTTGCCATCCTTGTCGACCACATAGACGTACTTGCGGTCCTGGTCGGTCAGCACGGCCTTGTCGTCGATCAGCAGGGCCTGGAACTGGCCGCTGCCAAGCAGCTGCACGCGGGCGAACAGGCCCGGTGTGAACTGGCGGTCGGCGTTGTCCAGCAGCGCACGGACGCGGATGGTGCCGGTGCTGCGCGCCACCTGGTTGTCGAGGAAATCGACCTTGCCCGAGTGCGGATAGCCCTCTTCCCCCGACAGGCCGACCTTCACCGGCAGCTCGCTGTCCCGCTCGCTCGGGCGCTCGCCCTTGCGCGCCATCTGGGCGTAGCGCAGGAAAGTGCTCTCGTCGGCATCGAAGTAGACGAACACCGTGTCCAGCGAGACCAGCGTGGTCAGCACGCTGGCGCTGTCGCCAGCAGTGACCAGGTTGCCGGCGGTGACCATCGCGCGGCCGGCACGGCCGTCAATCGGCGCGCGCACCTTGGTGAATTCCAGGTTGAGCCGGGCTGCATCCAGGGCCGCCTGCGCGGCCTGCACGGCAGCCCCCGCCTGGTCGGCAGCCGCGCGACGCTGCTCGGCGGTCTCGGTGGAGATCGCCTGCTGCTCGGACAGCCGCTTGGCACGCTCGGACTCGCTGCGGGCCAGGCTGGCCTGGGTGCGGGCACGGGCCAGCTCGGCGGCTGCGCGGTCGTACTCGGCCTGGTAGCTGCGGGCGTCGATGGTGAAGAGCACATCGCCCTTCTTCACTTCCTGGCCTTCGACGTAGTTGACCTTGTCGATGTAGCCGGACACGCGCGGGCGCAGTTCAACGCTCTGTACCGCTTCGACGCGGCCGCTGAACTCGTCCCACTGGCTGACCTGCTTGACCAGCACCGGCGCGGCGCTGACCTGCGGCGGCGGCGGTGCACCGGCCTCTTCGGCATGGCCGCCGCTGCAGGCCGCCAGCACGGCCGCGGCGAGGATCGACACGCCAACCATCGCAATGCGATGGCCGAAACGATGTGGGGTGGTATTGGGGGAAGTCATGGCATGCATCCGTACGGAGGGGGGGTACAGCAATATGGGAACGTGTTGCAAAAATCGGCGGCGCATACTGCGACCTCAACCTTGGTCGAGGTCAAGCGACGCCTGCGGTATCGCGCCACAAAGGGGGAACTTCCAGGTGCAGCAGGCCGCGTGGCAGTTCGGCATCGCTGCTGTCGCAGCGGACGATGGCGCGGTTGTCCCGGCAACCATCGAGCAGCGAGACCACGCGGCGGCCGACCAGCAGCGAGCTGGGCCACTCGATGCAGGCGTTGGCCGCGTTGGCCGGGGTACACACCGGGCTGCAGACTTCCAGCATCTGCGCGCGCACGCCCAGCGCCTGCGCTTCCTGATGCACCACCTGCGCGTACATGCGCAGCGCGGCGGTAGTGATCGAGGTCTCGCCGTAGCCCGCCCAAGGCTTGGCGCTGGCCGGGCTGCCGATCATCACATAGCGCCGCGCATGCACGTTGTCCTGCAACAACGGCAGCAGGTGGCGCACCGCATGCACATGCGGCATCAGGTCGGCCTGCATGGCCCCGAGCAGCTCCTCGCCGTTGCGGTCGATCACCCGGCCGCGACGGTAGGGCCCGCCCATGGCCGCGATCACCGCGGCCAATGGACGCGGGCGCTGCCCGATGCGTTCGGCCAGGGCGCGTGCCGAGCCGTCATCGCTGAGTGAACCCAGCAGCGTCTCCAGGCCCGGCTCATCGGCGAACTGCTCATGCAGCGCAGCCAGCCGGCCCGGATCGCGACCGACCACCAGCACCGGACTGCCGGCTTCCAGCAAGGCGCCGACCACGCCCTGGCCCACGGCACCGGTACCACCGAGGACCAGAACTTCGGGCGTCAGTATCCCATTCACGGGACATTTCCTCCCAAATCCGGGATAGTCCCGATCCGGCGCAGCCGGTCACCCTTGTGGGGGGCCAAGCGGATGGCGCCGCCACGCTGCTGACGCATGGGCGCGGTAAACTCACGAAAGTCCTTGTTTACCAAGGAACTCGGACGGGCTTCGACGGTCATCGCCAGGTCCAGGGTGCTCTGGCCGGCGTTCCGGAGTCGGGCAAGAATGTTGCGCAGGCTCATGGCGGACGGGCTCCAATTAACGAATGGCGCCACGATAGACCTCAAACCTTTACTTGATTAGTCCTGATTAAGGGGAATAATCATCCCGCTCCCGGTCCAATCGTTCTGTCACGATTGTCCCATCCCCGACGTCCAGGATCCCGACCATGTCCCACGATCTCAACGAGACGCTGATCTTCGTCAAAGTGGTCGAGCAAGGCAGCTTCATTGCCGCTGCCAAATCGCTCGGCCTGCCCAAGACCACGGTCAGCCGCAAAGTGCAGGAGCTGGAAACGCGCCTGGGCGCGCGCCTGCTGCACCGGACCACGCGCCGCCTCGGCCTGACCGAAGCTGGTTCGATCTACCACGAACATTGCCAGCGCATCGCACGCGAGCTTGAAGAGGCCGAAAGCGCGGTGAGCCAGCTGCAGTCCGGCCCGCGCGGCTGGCTGCGCTTCACCGTGCCCTATTCGATCGGCATCACCTGGATCGCCCCGCTGCTGGGCCAGTTCCATGCGCAGTACCCGGAGATCCGCCTGGACATGCACATGGGCAACGAAAAGCTGGACCTGATCGCCGGTGAAGCGGACCTGGCGCTGCGCGTGGGTGCCCTGCCCGATTCCAATCTGGTCGCGCGCAAGCTGGGCAGCCTGCGGACGCAGGTGTTCGCCAGCCCGGCCTACATCGAGCGCTACGGCGAGCCGCTGCATCCGGAAGAACTGCAGTTCCATCGCATCCTTGCGATGCGCAAGCCGTACCACACCGGCAACTCGCCGCGCTTCACCTGGCAGCTGGGCGAGAACGGTGGGGAACTGCGCGACTTCCCGGTTACCCCGCTGATGACCGCCAACGACATGTCTGCGTTGAATGGTGCATTGGTCTGTGGCGAAGGCCTGCTGCTGACCGGCGACGTGATGGCCAAGCCGTTCGTTGAATCGGGCATGGTGCGCCGCGTGCTGGCCGGCTGGACCGGCCCGGAAGTGGACTTCAACGCCGTGTTCGCCGGCGGCCGCCTGGTCTCGCCAAAGGTGCGTGCGTTTGTCGACTTCCTGGTCGAGAAGCTCAACTTCGATGCCAATTACATGCTGGCGCAGTGCCCGGGTGCGAAGCTGGCGCAGCAGCAGAAGGAAAAGGAAGACGCCGCTCTGGAAAGCAGCGGCAAGCGGATCCTGGAGAAGGTGGCCGCTTCGGCGGCGTAGCCGGGGGTATCCACGCATGGCGTGGCTCTACCCGGGCGCGCGATGCCGGTTTCTGTAGCGTCGAGCCACGCTCGACTGCCTCTGGTGAGTCGAGCACGGCTAGACTCCGCATACGCCATCGGCGTGCCGAGCAACGCTCGGCACCCACAAAAATGCCGCCTGCAAGGGCGGCATTTTCGCTCCGGCCGATGGCCGGACCGGCTCAAGCAATAACGCTACGCGTTACTGCTTGAGCGGAATCACCCGAATCTCGACGCGGCGGTTCTTGGCACGGCCGGCGTCGGTGCTGTTGTCGGCAATCGGATACGCCTTGCCGGCGCCCAGCGTTTCGATACGTACGCTCTGCACGCCCTGGCCGATCAGGTACTGGGCGACCGAGTCGGCGCGTTCCTTCGACAGTCGGTTGTTCACAGCGTCGCTGCCGATGCTGTCGGTGTGGCCGACCACTTCGATCATGGTCTGGTTGTACTCACGCAGCGTACCGGCGACGCCGTTGAGCGAGCCGTAGAACTGCGGCTTCAGGGTGGCCTTGCCGAAGTCGAAGGTGATGCCGTCCGGCAGGTTCAGCATGATGTTGTCGCCCTGGCGCTGCACATCGATGCCGGTGTTGGCGGTGCGCTCGCGCAGCGCGCGTTCCTGGCGATCCTGGTACTGGCCGACCGCGGCGCCGCTGAGCGCACCGATACCGGCACCGATCAATGCGTGCTGACGGCGCTCGGTGGCGCTGTCGCCGGTCAACAGGCCGGCAGCCACGCCGATGGCGGTACCGATCAGCGCGTTACGACCAGTGCGGTTCTGCTGCTCGGTCGGATTGCCGTACTGGTCACTCTGCACGTAGGAGCCGCCGGTGGCGCAGGCCGACAGGACGGCCGCACTCATCAGGGCCAGTGCGACGTTGCGGGTGGTGTTGCGGATCATGAGGTTCTCCTTGGTTTCCGGACGGGCCGGCGGCTTGCGGGCGCAGAGAGAATAAACAGCCCGATGCGACGTCGGGATGATGATCCGGTGCGCCGACAGGGCCGCGTTCAGCTAACTGACCGGATCGCTCGGGTCACCCTTTACCCCGCCCCCGACTGGCGGTATGCCGCCAATGCGGCGTCGCGGCCCGCGGCCAGGTCCACCAGCGGCGTACGCGGATAGCCCGGGGCATGCGCCGCCAGCAGCAGCGGATGCTGCCACGGCGCAAACCGGGCCTTCACCGGCAGCGCGGCCAGTTCGGGCACCCAGCGGCTGATGTACCGTGCCTGCGGATCGAATTTCTCGGCCTGAGTCACGGGGTTGAACACCCGGAAGTACGGAGCGGCATCGGCGCCAGTCCCGGCCACCCATTGCCAGCCCATGGTGTTATTGGCCAGGTCGGCGTCGACCAGGGTGTCCCAGAACCAGCGCGCGCCATGCAGCCAGTGCGCGCGCAGGTGCTTGCACAGGTAGCTGGCCACGATCATCCGCACCCGGTTGTGCATGTAGCCGGTGTGCCACAGCTCGCGCAGGCCGGCATCGACGATCGGCACGCCGGTATTGCCGCGCTGCCAGTCGTGCAGCTGCGTGGCACTCGGAGTGGCCCACGGGAAACGGTCGAAACGCGGGTTGAGGTTGTCGGTCGGCGTCTTCGGGAAGTGATGCAGCAGGTGGTAGGCGAAGTCACGCCAGCCCAGCTGGCGCAGGTAGCCGTCGATGTCGGCATCGGTGGCCGCACTGCGCAGCCCTTCCAGGGCTTGCGCGATGCGCCACGGCGCGATCTCGCCGAAGTGCAGATGGGGCGACAACTGCGAGGTCCCGACACGGTCCGGCAGGTCACGCTGCTCGCGATACCCGCGAAGGGCACCGTCTTCAAAGACGGACAGTGCTTCCAGCGCACCGGCTTCACCCGGCTGCCAGTGCTCCCAGAAGCCGGTATCCCAGTCCAGCGTCGGTGCCAGCTGGAGATCATCCAATGCCAGGCTGTCGACCGCGTGCGGCGCCAGTGCTTCCGGTGCAGCCTGCAGTGCCGGCAGGCGCCAATGACTGAGTACATTGCGCCAGTACGGCGTAAATACCTTGTACGGCTGGCCCTGCTGGGTGGCAATGTCCCAGGGTTCGAACAACAGGCTGCCATTGCAGCTCTGCGCGTCGATGCCCTGCTCGCGCAGCGTGCACTTGATGGCCGCGTCGCGGGGCTGGGTGGCCGGTTCGTACTTGCGGTTCCAGTACACCGCCTCGGCGCCCGCCTGCTCGATCAGCAACTGCAGGGCCGGCAGGCTATCGCCGCTGCGCAGCACCAGCGAGGAACCCCGCGCGCGCAGGTCCGCATCCAGCGCGGCCAGTGAACGGTGGCGCCAGGCATCGGAGGCCGCACCCGGCACCCATTCGCCTTCCTCGTGCGGCGCGTGGATGTAGACCGGCACCACATCGTGACCTGCATCCAGCGCGGCCTGCAGGGCCGGATTGTCCTGCAGCCGCAGATCACGGCGGAACCATACCAACGCTACCGACACAGGCACTGCCTTCGTTGTGGAAGGCGCACATGATAGCCAGCGGTAGTGAAGGAGATGCGCGCAGACGCCGTCTGCTAGGCTGCACGGCCGCTACCCGTTGGACTCTGACATGGATGATCTGCACGCCTCATTCGCCCGCTTCGGGCTGCTGCATGCCCAGCACGAGCGTGACTGGCAGGGCCCGTTCCCGCTGCCCCCCGTACTGGCACGTTTTTACGCGCAGGTGGGGCCGCTGGGCGAAGAGATCAATGCCAGGGTTGGCCGCGCCGGCATCACCGTTCCCGGCCTTGATGTCTGGATACCGCCACTGCAACGCCTGTGGAGCCAGCAGGCCGGCTATCGATGGCACGGCGTCAGCGGCGAACGGATCAACGACTGGCCATCGAACTGGCTGGTGATTGCCGATCGCAGCGCCGATCCGTTCATCCTCGACCTGAACGATGGCCGTGTACTGTTCAGCCATCACGGTGCCGGCCTGCTGGATGCCGGCGAGATCACCGCCGATGTGCCGACCCTGATGGCGGCTCTGGCTGCAGCGGGCACGGTATACCTCGATGCCGGCGATGACCTCTACAACGACGATGATGATGGCGGCATCCGCCCTGAACACCACGAGGCAGCAGTACAGGCGGTGGCCCGGGTACTGGGCGACCGCCTGCAGGCCGAATCGTTCATCGAGACGTTGCTGGACTGAATCCACGCATGGCGTGGATCTACTTTTCGAAGCGCTTCATCGCTTCGCTGATCAGTGCCCTCGCCTCGGCGGCGTTGCCCCAACCGTTGAGCTGCACCGGGTTGCGCCCGGCCGGCAGGTCCTTGTAGACCCGGAAGAAGGCCTCGATGCGCTGGCGCTCGACCTCCGGCAGATCCTTCAGATCGCGGATCGTGGCGTAGGTCGGGTCGACCTTGTCGGTCGGTACGCCGATGATCTTTTCGTCGTGCTCGCCGCCATCGATCATCTTCAGGTAACCGATCGGCCGGAAGCGCACGATCACGCCCGGATGCAGGGGTTCACGGGTCAGCACCAGCGCGTCCAGCGGATCGTTGTCGCCAGCCAGCGTGCGCGGCATCGAACCGTAGTTGGCCGGATAGGCGACCGGCATCGACTGGAAGCGATCCACATGCACCAGGCCGTCTTCCTTGATCTCGTACTTGGTGAAGCTGCCGGCAGGAATCTCCACCGCCAGGTGAACTTCATCCGGGGCCTGCTTCGGCTGGTCGGCCAGGAACGGGTGCAGCGCGGTATCGGCAGCGGTCACTGCACTGGCCAGCAACAGCAGTGCCGCACCGATGGCAGCGAGAGGAACGATACGGCGGTGCGTGGTCATCGGCATCTCCTCATTCCCAGCAGCGGTCGGTACGACCCTTGGCGGTCTGTGCGCGCGGGCAGTCGCGTGGCGTAACGCGGCCTTCGGTCAGCTCCGTGCGCTGCTTGCCCCCCTTGGCATCGCGGCGCAACTCGAAGGCATCGTAGAGACGACCGGTCACGGTACGCGCCTCATAGCGCAGGCGCTGCGGATCGATGTTCAACACCTGGAACAGCTGGGTGTCCTCGGCCACCGGATCCATCGTCTTTCGTGCCTCGTCGGAGAGACGGTACTGCTTGGGGCCGGCCACGGTCACCACGTACTGCGGGGTTGCGGCATGCCCTTCGCCACGGCGGCCGTAGGTGTGATCGTGGCCCTGCAACACCAGGTCAACATTGTGGCGGCGCACCACCGGCAGCAGCACGTCACGCAACGCGGCGTTCTCGCGTCCTTCGCGCGGCGAGTAGAACGGCTGGTGCAGCAGCACGATGGTCCACGGCTGCCGATTGCCGCCCAGTACCTTGTCCAGCCACTGTGCCTGTGCCTTGGCGGTGCCCAGGTCGAGTGCCGATGTGCCATCGACCACGGCCACGCGCACGCCCTGCGCATCGAACCAGTAGCTGGTCTGGTGCGCGGCGGTGGCACCATTGCCCGGCAGCGCGAACGTCACCGGCCAGTGGCGGCCCAGCACGCGGCGCTCCTGCGGGGTGTCCTCGAATTCCTCGAAGTACTCGTGGTTGCCGATGGCCGGCGCCACCAGGGTCTCCTGCGCCAGCCAACTGGTCGCAGCGAACCACTCACCCCACTCGCTGTCATCGGCACCATCACCTCCACTGACCAGATCGCCAGCGAACAGGCTCATGCGCGCCTCGGGTGCAGCCTTCTGCGCGGCACGCACCACCCGGCTGACGTGGCTGATGTTCTTGTTCTGGGTATCACCGAAGTACAGCAGGGTCAGCGGCTGGTCGGCGGCGGCCAGCGTACGCAGCTGGTTCCAGGCGCTCCAGCTGCCATTGCCCTGCACGCGGTAGACGTACAGGGTATCCGGCTGCAGGCCATCGATATCTGCTCGATGGTGGTGTGACAGCCCGTTCTCGGTCTGCAGCGCGCGGGTCGTCGCGTGTATCTGGCGGATGCCCTCGATGGCGGGCGAATCCCCGGCGGGGGCAATCTCCAGCAGCGGTGCCTGCACGCTGCCGTCGGTACGCCAGGCCACGGCGAACCCATGGCTGGGATCGGCCGACGGGGAGGCGACGATGCGGTCAGGTACCGTCGTCGCCGCGTAGTGGCGGCTGCCCGCCGGCACCTGGGTATTGGCTTCGGCTGCTGCGAACGACAGCGACGGGAGGGCCAGCAGCAGGCCCAGTGCCAACGTAGGCATCACGCAGTGCCGGCTCATGCACCACACTCCAGCGGTAGCGCCAGCTGCTTGGCGATGCTCTCCCAGTCGAAGGCCACCACGCCTTGGTCGTCGTGCACGGCGTACAGCGCACCATGCGGGAAGCGCGTGCTGGCTTGCTGCATCATCCAGATGCCATCGGTGTTGGCCACGGTATTGCCCTGGAACGCGCCGACCGGCTTCAGCGTGTGCCGGTCGAACAGGTGGAACACGCTGCGCTGCTTGCCCTGTTCGGTGGTGATCCACCAGCCGTCCTTGCCACAGGTGCGCAGGGTCACGCCTTCGGCCTGTGCCTTGAACACGTCGCGGCCGAAGGTGGTGCCGGTGAAGCGGCCCGCCAGGGTGTAGACCTTGAACTCGCTGGCGTAGCTCTCGTCCTCTTCGGCGATCAGCAGGCGGTCGTTCTCGGGATCGCCCCAGATCGACTCGACCACGCGCAGCGCACCGGCCTCGGTGGTGTCACCGATGCTGGCGACAAGCTTCGCGTCGACCTTCGCGCCATTGCGGGACACGTGGTACTGGCGCACGCGCTTGTCCAGCTCGGCCAGCGGCGGCAGGATGTCACGCCCCTGCGCATCCTCGCCGTTGTCCCAGGAGTCGGTGACGTAGACGCTGTAGCCATCGGCACGGCGGTCGACCCACAGCCCGTACGGCTTGCGCAGGTCGTCGGCAGCGAACGTCGCCAGCGGCGTGAAGTCCGGCAGGCTCAGCACCTGCACACGGTGATTGTCGCGCTCCACGATCCACAGCAGGTCGTCGATCACCGCGATACCGTTTGGGCGGTCGAACTGCCCCGGTGCGGTGCCGCTGCTGCCGACGTCACGCAGGTGCTGCCCGGTGCTGCCGTCGTAGACCACCAGCTTGTCGGTGGCCTTGGCGGTGGCGATCAGCCACAGCGCGCCGTCCGGCGCGCGCCAGGCTGCAGGCGAGTCGATGTTGTCGGCCGGGGTCATCGGTGACAGGAAGGCCTCGGCGATGGTGGTCACCACGCGCTCGCCCCCGGCGGCCGGCGCGGCTACTCCCGCAACCGGATCGGTGCCGGTGGCCGGCGTGCAGCCGGCGACCAGCGCGGCTGCCAGCGCGGCGGCCAGGACGGTGAAGCCACGCCCCCTCACAGCGCCACCTTCAGGCCCAGCGCATAGGTGCGGCCGTACTCTTCCATCTGCAGGGTGCGCGAACGGGTGCCCTGGTAAAGCTCCAATGGCTTGTCCAGCAGGTTCTGCGCTTCGAAGTACACGCTCACGCGCGGGGTGAATTTGTAGTCAAGCGAGAAATCGAGCTGGGTGTTGGGTGCCACGTAGATGTCGAACGCGCGGCCCTTGCCGATGCTGTCCAGATACTCGCTGCGGTACACGGCCGCCAGGCGCGTGCTTACACCATACTTTTCATAGCCGATGTGTGCGCTGTAGACATGCTTGGAAGCGCGCGGCAGCGTGAAGTCCTCGCCCGCACGGTCCTTGATGCCGGCATCGAACTCGGTATCCAGCCAGGTGCCACTGGCGCCGACCAGCAGGCCATCCAGGCCGTCCGGCAGGAAGGCCAGCTGCTGCTGCCAGTTGAACTCCGCACCACGCACGGTGGCCTTGCGACCATTGATCGGCTGCGTCACGTCGTATCCGCCGTAGGCCGGATCATTGGTGCGCACGGTCTCCACGATGTAACCGTCGATCGATTTATGGAACAGGCCCAGCGAAACGATGCCGCTGCTGCCGATGTACTTCTCCACCGACAGGTCGATGTTCTTCGACTCGTACGGATCCAGGTCCGGGTTACCCAGGCGCACTTCCTCGTCACCACGGCTGTAACCCACGCGCGGCGAGACGTCGCCGAAGGACGGACGCGATACGGTCTTGTTGGCCGAGGCGCGCAGCACCCAGTCATCAGCCGCATCATAGCGCAGGTGCAGGCCCGGCAGCACGTTGGTGTAGCTGCTGTTGGCCACGCGCGGGGTGACGGTGAAGCTGCGGCCGTTGGCGGCCACGTCCACCTGGTTGCCGATCGCCTTGAACTGCGTGTTTTCCACGCGAATACCGCCGATGATGCGCAGTGCGCCCACGTCCCAGGTACCCATGGCATAGCTGGCGAAGATGTCCTCGCTTGCCACGTAATCCTCTTCCAGCGACGTCATCGCATTGCCACCGGCGTCCTGCGGGCGGGCGCTGTACTGGCCGCCGTTGGCCGCCCAATAGGCACGCATCGCGGGCGAATCCATGCCGTCACCGATATCGCCGTGGCGGTGTTCCGGCGAGGTGGTGGTCCAGCTCGACAGCGCCACCTCCGGGCCGACACGCAGTTCGCGCTCGTCCACATTCACGTCGCGGTCGCGCCAGCGGCCCAGCAGGCCGAACTTGATGCTGCTGCTGTCGCCGTCGAAGCGCACGTTGACCTGCGCGCTGTGTTCCTTGTCTTTCACCTGCTTCGGCGAGATCACGAAACGATCGAACGCGTAGTTGGCATTGTCCAGCCACTGCGGATTGTCGAAGCTATAGCTGGGCAGGCGGCTGCGCTGATCCAGCGTGCCGTTGAAGGCCTTTCCGTTGAGCTTGAAGCGCGCCTCCATCTCGTCATTTACCCGCTCTTCGGTACGGGTGTAGCCGATCCGGTAATCGACCACGGCATTGGTCAACTTGTTCTCGCCGCCCAAGCTGGCCGCGAAGGTGTTTTCCTTCTTGGTGCGATAGCGCATGCGCTTGTCGATGGAATCCTTCGGCATGCCGTCCAGGCGGTACTGGTCGGTGCCGGTCTTGACCATCTTCGCGTCATCGAAGTTGAAGATCACGCGCTGACGGGTCTCCGCATCATCGAACTGACTGTACAGCGTGCGCAGGTAGTACTTGCTGTTTTCGCTCGGTCGCCAGTCGAGGTTGAGGTTGGCGCCGATGCGCTTGCGCTCGATCTCGTACTTGCGGTGCTGCAGGTTGATCGCGGTGACGTCGCCAGGTGCGGCGTCATCCTCGCCGTCGTACTCCACTTCGGTGTTGTCCGACTCGAACTTCCGCTTCTGGTAGTTCACGCCCAGGGCCACGCCGAAGGTGTCGTTGAACACTTCGCTGTAGTTGAAGGCGGCCTTGGGGCTGGTCTCGCCGGACAACTGCTGGTGGCTGCCTTCGATCTTGCCACGCAGGCTGCGACCGTCGCGGTCAAAGGCCGAGGCCGATTCCACCAGCACTGCGCCACCGATGGCGTCGCCGGGCATGTCCGGGGTCGGCGACTTGACCACGCGCAGGCGCTCGGTGGAGTCGGACGGGATAACGTCCAGTGGCGCGGCGCGGCTGGAATCTTCCGGCGTGCCGACGGCGATGCCATCCACGCTGACGCTGTTGAGATTGGCATCCAGACCGCGGATGACCACGAAGCGGCCCTCGCCCTGGTCGCGGGTCACGCTGATGCCCGGCAGGCGCTGCAGCGACTCGGCCACGTTCTTGTCCGGGTACTGGCCCAGTGCGTCGGAGGACACTGCATCCTCGATGGCGTCGCTGCTGCGCTTGAGATCGACTGCGCGGATCTGCGACTCGAGCTGGGCGCGTACTTCGATGCGGTCCAGGTCGACCGCGTCGGCGGCCACGGCGCCGGTGGCGGCTACCGCCTGCTGCCCGGCCGCCTGCAGCGGTGCTGCGGCCCCCATTGCCAGGGTCAGGGTGATGGCAACGGCCAACGGAGTCTTGATATGCACTGGGAATCCCCATTCCTGTTAAGAATGGGTCTGCACGATATGTCCGCAAGGTTGCATGGCCATGACATGCACCTGCACATTTCCGGTCACGCCGCTCCGGGGCCGGTTTGGGATTCGACACGCCAATCCGGCAAAATGGCCTCCTCTCTCTCCTTTCCCCCTTCCCGACCATGAAGATCGTCGAAGTGCGCCACCCGCTGGTGCAGCACAAGATCGGCCTGATGCGCAATGCCGCGCTCAGTACCAAGGATTTCCGCGAACTGGCCAACGAGCTGGGTACCCTGCTGGCCTACGAGGCCACCGCCGACCTGGACACCGAGCCGCACACCCTGCCCGGCTGGGCCGGTCCGGTGACGGTTCAGCGCATTGCCGGCGCCAAGATCACCGTGGTGCCGATCCTGCGTGCCGGCCTGGGCATGCTCAGCGGCGTGCTGTCGCTGATCCCGGCCGCACGTGTCAGCGTGGTGGGCCTGCAGCGCGATGAGGAAACCCTGCAGCCGGTGCCCTACTTCGAGCGCCTGACCGGCCGCCTGGAAGAGCGCGACGCACTGATCCTCGACCCGATGCTGGCCACCGGCGGCACGCTGATCGCCACCATCGACATGCTCAAGCGCGCCGGCGCCCGTCGCATCAAGGGCATCTTCCTGGTGGCCGCGCCGGAAGGCATCGAAGCAGTGAAGGCCGTGCACCCGGACGTGGAGATCTACACCGCGGCCATCGATGCCCAGCTCAACGACAAGGGCTACATCCTGCCGGGCCTGGGCGACGCCGGCGACCGCATCTTCGGAACCCGCGTCGGGTAATCCCGGTGAACGGGTCGGATCCCTCTCCGCAGGAGAGGGCTCTGACCCGCCAACCACTCGCGGGCGCGCTTCGCCGCGGCACGTGAACGCCCGTGGACGCGGGCGTGGCCGACGCGTGGTTCTTCACGTGGCCTTACCGGTCGGAAGCGAATGCTCCGCGCACCCGCCACCGCTTGGAGCATTCCGATGAAAGCCGCTTTCCTGCTGGCCGCCGTCCTGCTGGTTGGCCTGCCCCTCGCTGCCAACGCCACCACCCCGCAGCAGCAGCGCATGGCCGAATGTTCGGCCAAGAACAAGGGCTTGAAGGGGGATGCCTACAAGACCGCGCAGAGTTCCTGCCTCAGCGGCCACGCCGCCGAAACCAAGGCGGTCAATCCACAGCAGGAACGCATGCGCAAGTGCAATGCCGACGCGGGTGCGAAGAAGCTGGCAGGCGATGCGCGCAAGACCTTCATGAGCAGCTGCCTGAAGGCGTCGTAACGAGAGTGATGTAGAGCCGAGCCCACGCTCGGCTCTGCCGTTACCCCAGGGCGCGCGCCTTCAGCTCGCCCTGTTCGTGCAGGGTCACGAAACGTCCCTTGTCATCACGGCCCAGCTGCGCCAGCGCCACCTGCGGGTCGTGGGTGAAGAACAGCCGCACGTTGCGCGCCAGCTTGTCTTCAAGGAACTGCCGCTTCTCGTCGATCAGCAGCTCGGCGTTGCGGTCGTAGCCCATGGTGATCGGCACGTGTACCCATGAGCGCCCCGGGATCAGGTCGGCACAGAACACCACGCCACCGTGCGCATCTTCACCGGCATGCGCATGACCAACGATCTCGGCCAGCATCAGCCCCGGCGTATGCCCGTCGCTGTAGCTGAAGCGCACGCTGCGGCCAAGTGCCTTCGAGTACTCCCCCTCCACCACTTCCAGGCGGCCACTGGCCTGCAGCAGGCCGGGCAGCTCAGGAATGAAACTGGCCCGATCGCGCGGGTGTGGCTGCACGGCGCGCTGCCAGTGCTGCGCACCGACCACATAGGTTGCGTTGGGGAACAGCAGCTCGGGCTCGCGCCCTTCGCTCCATGCGGCAAGCAGACCACCGGCATGATCGAAATGCAGGTGGCTGAGCACCACCACGTCGATGTCCTCGTGCTCGAAACCTGCTTCGCGCAGTGAATCGATCAGCACGTGCTGGCTTTCCTGCACGCCGTAGCGCTCGCGCATGCGCGGATCGAAGAACGCCCCGATACCGGTTTCAAACAGCACGGTCTTGCCTTCCAGCGGACTGGCAAGCAGCGCACGGCAGGCCAGCTCGATGCGATTGAGCTCGTCCGGAGCCGCCCATTTTTCCCACAACGCGCGCGGCGCGTTGCCGAACATCGCGCCGCCATCAAGGCGTTGCGAGTTTCCACGAATAGACCAGAGTTTCATGTGTCGATTATCGGCGCCGGACCGTTAAATAATCGCTAGAAAGCAAACGGAAAACCCCGCCGGCGAAGACGGGGTTTCGATATCCGCCGAAGTGCCGGCCAGTGGCCGGCACTCCCACGTCAATGGGCCGGCACGACCTGAGCACTGCCCACCGGATTGCGCGGGTCGCTGCCGCCGAACAGTCGGTTCGCCTTGCGGTCCCATTCCACGGTCTGCAGGTTGCCCCACACGTGGCTGGAACCGCGGCCGCCTGCGGCGACATTGCCCGGCAGGTCGATCTTGTGGCCCATCGCCTGCAGCTGCTTCACCGTCGCCGCGTCGAATGCATCGTCCTCAGCTTCGATCAGGTCCGGCAGCCACTGGTGGTGATAGCGCGGCAGCGCAGCAACCTGCTGCGCGTCCAGGCCGGCGTCGTAGCCGAGGATGCCCAGCAGCACCATGGTGATGATGCGGCTGCCACCCGGGGTGCCCAGCACGATCACCTTGTCGCTGTTTTCCATGAAGGTCGGCGTCATCGAGCTGAGCATGCGCTTGCCCGGCTTCGGCGCATTGGCCTCGTAGCCCATCACGCCGAATGCATTGGGCGTGCCTGGTTTCAGCGCGAAGTCGTCCATCTCGTTGTTCAGCAGCACGCCGGTGCCCTTCGGAATCAGGCCCGAGCCGTACAGCAGGTTGACGGTCTGGGTGGCGCCGACGCGGTTGCCGTCACGGTCGATGATCGAGAAGTGCGTGGTTTCGTCATCTTCCAGTGGCGTCGGGTTGCCCGACAGCAGGTCGCTGGGCGTGGCCTTCTCCGGATGGATGGTCGCGCGCAGGCCCTGCGCGTAGTCCTTGCTGGTCAGCACCTTCTGCGGGATCTGCACGAAGTCCGGATCGCCGAGGAAGAAGGTACGGTCGCGGTAGGCACGGCGCATCGATTCCACCACCAGGTGGGTGCGGTGCGCCGGGTCCATCTTCCTGATGTCCCAGCCTTCCAGGATCTGCAGCATGCTGGCCAGCGCGATGCCTCCGGATGACGGCGGCGGCGCGGTGGTGATCTTCCAGCCGTTGTAGTTGAACACGATCGGTTCGCGCTGCTTCACGCGATAACCGGCCAGCTCTTCAGCGGTCCAGTTGCCGCCGGCCTGCTTCACGCCGGCCAGCAACAGCTTTCCGGTCTGGCCCTTGTAGAAGCCATCGAAGCCACCCGCAGCCAGCCGCTCCAGCGTCTGCGCCAGTTCCGGCTGCTTGAACAGGTCTCCGGTAGCGATCGGCGTACCGTTACGCAGGTAGACCTCGCGCGTGCCGGGATAGCGCTCCATCACTTCACGGCGCGAGGCGTAGCCCTTGGCCATGCGCTCGTACACCGGGAAGCCTTCGCGTGCGATGCGGATGGCCGGCTGCAGCGAGGCCGACAACGGCAGCCTGCCGTGCCTGGCCGACAGTTCGACCAGCGCTGCAGGCAGGCCCGGGATGCCGGCCGACCAGGCGCCGTTGACCGAGCGGTCACGGTCCAGGTTGCCCTGCTTGTCGAGGAAGGCCTGCGGGGTCGCGGCGGCCGGCGCGGTCTCGCGCGCGTCCAGCATCACGTCCTTTCCGGTGGCCGCATCGTGCAGCAGGAAGAAGCCGCCACCGCCCAGACCGGAACTGATCGGCTCGACCACCGCCAGCGTGGACGACACCGCCACTGCTGCGTCGAAGGCGTTGCCGCCCTGGGCCAGGATGTCGATACCGGCCTGGGTGGCCAGCGCATGGCCGCTGGCAATGGCGGCGCCATCAGGGCGCTCGGCACGGACCGGGCTGCCGGCCCAGGCAATCGGGCTCAGCAGCAGGCCGAGCAGCAACAGGGGGCGAACGATCAGCGTCTTCATTCGGATGGGGGCTCCGCGTAGAGTTCGGGGTGATCGTGCTGCAGCTGGCGCAGCTTGGCCAGCAGCTGGTCTTCCGTTTCCACGATCTCCGGGTCCGGGTCGATGCACTCGACCGGGCAGACGACCACGCACTGTGGCTCGTCAAAATGACCGACGCATTCGGTACAGCGCGCAGGGTCGATCACGTAGATGGTTTCACCCATCGAAATGGCCTGGTTCGGGCAGGCCGGCTCGCAGACGTCGCAGTTGACGCAGAGCTCGTTGATTTTCAGCGACATGGCGATACTCCTCGCCCGCGCCTTGGGACAAAGGACCGGCCAGCGCGGGCGCGCGGGCCGGTCAGGTCATCAGCGGCACCCTTGCGGGGTGCCGCCCGGGCCATGCCGGAGCACGGCCGCCATGGCTCGGTATTACTTGGCTTCGACGAAAATGTACTCGGCGCCGGTCGGCTGGACCGCCGCCTGCACGCGGGCGTTGTCGGCCGACTGGCCGATGAAGACGACGCGCACGCCCTTCATCGAATCCGGCGCCACGTCCTTGAACACAGCCTGGATCATGTCAGCCATCTTGCCCGAGGCCGACGAACCGAAGGCCAGCATGTTGCCCGGCTGCACGCCACGGGCCACCGCCTGGGTCGCGCTCTCGGTCTGGCGCTCGTACTTGGCCTGGAAGTCCGGGTCCGATTCCGGCGAGAGGTAGTACAGGAACGGGCTGTTGCTGATGTTGCCCATGTTCTGGATGGCCACTTCCTGCAGGTACTTCTTCCAGCCGGCATCGTCATCCTTGGACGGCGCGACCAGGGCCTGCTTGGCCTCGTCGACAGGAGCGGCCTCTTCCTTCTTGCAGGCGGTGAAGGCCAGGGCCAACGAAGCGATCAGCATCGCGCGCATGGTGGTGTTCATGGGTTTCCTCCCGGAATGGTGCGTGGTGGTGTACGTAATGGGGTGCGGGTACAGCGGGGCTTACGACTGTGCCGCCTTCGCTTCGCGGACCTTGCGCAGGGCTTCGAGCACCGCGGCCGGCACGAAGCCGGACACGTCGCCACCCAGGCGGGCGATCTCGCGGACCAGCGAGGACGAAATGAAGCTGTGCTGCTCGGCCGGGGTCAGGAACAGGGTCTCGACCTCGGGGATCAGGTGGCGGTTCATGCTGGCCATCTGGAATTCGTATTCGAAGTCGGACACCGCGCGCAGGCCGCGCAGCAGCACCCCGCCCTGCACCGAACGTACGAAATGCGCCAGCAGGGTATCGAAGCCGATGACCTCGACATTGCCGTGATGGGCCAGGGCGCCGCGTGCCAGCTGCACGCGCTGCTCCAGCGGCAGCGCCGGGCCCTTGGACGGGCTCTGCGCCACGCCGACCACGACTTTTTCGAACAGCGGCGCGGCCCGGCTGACCAGGTCGATATGACCGTTGGTGATCGGATCGAATGTGCCGGGATACACGGCAATGCGGCGGTTGGCCACGGTCATGGGCGGGTGCAGATGTTCAGATGAGGTCAAAGTGTAGCAGTGGCGCGGCGGTACAGGGCAAAGCGCACCTCGCGGGTGCCGCCCTCGCGGTGCAGCAGCCAGTCCGGCGGCAGCACCGGCACGTGGCCGGCCGGCGATTCCAGGTACAGCCAGGCATCGGCGGCCAGGTGCCGCGGCAGCTGGGCCAGCACGTCCTGCCACAGGCCATCGGCGAACGGCGGGTCGATGAAGACCAGATCGGCCTGCTGCGCCTGCGCCCCTTGCAGCCAGCGCAGGGCATCGGCCTGCACTACGGTGATCTGGTCGCTGGCCTGCAGCCTGGTCACGGCGGCGGCCAGGTTGCGCCCCAGCTGAGCATCACGCTCGACCAGGGTGGCGTGAGCAGCGCCGCGCGAGACCGCCTCCAGGCCCAACGCGCCACTGCCGGCGAACAGGTCCAGCACCCGCGCGCCGCCCAGTCTGGGCATCAACCAGTTGAAAAGGGTCTCGCGCACGCGGTCGCTGCTGGGCCGAAGCCCTGGCAGGGTCGGCACCGGCAGGCGGGTATTGCGCCAGCGCCCGCCGATGATGCGGACCTGACCGTCATTGCCCCCACGGCCGCTCACCGGCGCCCCCGGCGGGAGGTATTCAAGAATTTCAGCATGAGTGGGATTGTAGTTCGGCCGGCCCGCGGCCGGCACCCGCAGAGGCCGAAGCGACAGCCAGAGCAACGGCAAAAGCTGGTTCCCTGGGGGTAGGCGGGGTAGGTCAGGCTGTGGGGGACGCCGTAAACCCGTCCATGGGGGCTTGGCTGCGGCATCCATGCCGCGGACACCCCCACAACCTGACCCACCCCGCCTTCGACAGTTTCCTGCGAGCTGTCGGAACGACTCTTGGGGTCAGATCCGTTTTCCTGCGGAAAACGGATCTGACCCAAGTTTTATTTCGATATCTGACAGATGTGTCGACCAAGGTCGACACCTACCAACAGCCGCGTGAACCTGTCAGAGGCGGGGCACTGTGGGTTCGCGGGGTGTGAGCCGCATGGATGCGGCGACCAAGGCTACATGGACGTACTTGCGCCGTCCCCGCGAACCCACAGTGCCCCGCCATCCCACGGAATGCCGCTCTGGCTCTGGCTTTGGCAGTTGCAGTTGCACTGGGCGGGTGCCGGGCGCAGCCCGGCCGACCAACCCCTTGATTTCGGGACAATCAGCCATACCCCTTGGCGAGGCCGCACGCGCTGGCGCGGCATTGCACATGGAGCCCTATCGATGACCGACACCATCCAGACCGAAACCCTTGGCTTCCAGACCGAAGTCAAGCAGCTGCTGCAGCTGATGATCCACTCGCTGTACTCCAACAAGGAAATCTTCCTCCGCGAGCTGGTCTCCAACGCCGCCGACGCCGCCGACAAGCTGCGCTTCGAGGCCCTGACCCAGCCGGCGCTGCTGGAAGGCGACAGCGAACTGCGCGTGCGCGTCAGCTTCGATCCCTCCGCCCACACCATCACCATCGACGACAACGGCATTGGCATGAGCCGCGCCGAAGCCATCGCCCACCTGGGCACGATTGCCAAGTCCGGCACCGGCGACTTCCTGCGCCAGCTGTCCGGCGACCAGAAGAAGGATTCGCAGCTGATCGGCCAGTTCGGCGTCGGCTTCTACAGCGCCTTCATCGTTGCCGACGAAGTGGAAGTGACCTCGCGCCGCGCCGGCCTGGCCGCAGGCGAAGGCGTGCGCTGGACCTCGCGCGGCGAAGGCGATTTCCAAGTGGCCACCGTCGACAAGGCCGAGCGCGGTACCCGCATCGTGCTGCACCTCAAGGACGGCGAGCACGGCTTCGCCGATGGCTGGCGCCTGCGCAGCATCCTCAAGAAGTACTCGGACCATATCGGCCTGCCGATCCAGATGCCGAAGGAAGGTGGCGAAGAAGGCGCCGCGGCCGAATGGGAAACCGTCAACCGTGCCAGCGCGCTGTGGACCCGTCCGCGCACCGAGATCAGCGACGCCGAGTACACCGAGTTCTACAAGCACGTTGCACACGATCACAGCGATCCGCTGGCGTGGAGCCACAACAAGGTCGAAGGCAAGCTGGAGTACACCTCGCTGCTGTACGTGCCTGGCCGCGCGCCGTTCGACCTGTATCACCGTGATGCGCCCAAGGGCCTGAAGCTGTATGTGCAGCGCGTGTTCGTGATGGACCAGGCCGAGCAGTTCCTGCCGCTGTACCTGCGCTTCATCAAGGGCGTGGTCGATTCCAACGACCTTTCGCTGAACGTCTCGCGCGAGATCCTGCAGTCCGGCCCGGTCATCGATTCGATGAAGGCCGCGCTGACCAAGCGTTCGCTGGACATGCTGGAAAAGCTGGCCACCGACAAGCCGGAGCAGTACGCCACGTTCTGGAAGGAATTCGGCCAGGTGCTGAAGGAAGGCCCGGCCGAGGACTACAACAATCGTGAGAAGGTGGCCGGGCTGCTGCGCTTCGCCTCCACTCGTGGCGACGGCGATGCACAGACTGTGTCGCTGGCCGATTACCTCGGCCGCATGAGCGAAGGCCAGGACAAGATCTACTACCTCACCGGCGAGAGCTACAGCCAGGTGCGCAACAGTCCGCACCTGGAAGTGTTTCGCAAGAAGGGCGTGGAAGTGCTGCTGCTGACCGACCGCATCGACGAGTGGCTGATGGGCTACCTGACCGATTTCGACGGCAAGGGCTTCGTCGACATCGCCCGCGGCGACCTCGACCTGGGCGCGCTGGAAACCGAAGCGGACAAGCAGGAACAGGAAGCGGCGGCCAAGGACAAGCAGGGCCTGGTCGAGCGCCTGAAGACGGTACTGGGCGATGACGTGGCCGACGTGCGCGTCTCGCACCGCCTGACCGATTCGCCGGCGGTGCTGGCCATCGGCGAGCAGGACCTGGGCCTGCAGATGCGCCAGATCCTCGAAGCCAGCGGGCAGAAGGTGCCGGACAGCAAGCCGGTGCTGGAGATCAATCCGGGCCATCCGCTGATCGCCAAGCTGGATGCAGAAGCCGACGGCGCACGCTTCGATGATCTCGGCCGGGTACTGTTCGACCAGGCCGCACTGGCCGCCGGTGACAGCCTGAAGGACCCCGGCGCCTATGTGGCGCGCCTGAACAAGCTGCTGCTGGAGTTGTCGGCCTGATCGAGGCGGTGGTCGCCGGGCATGGCCCGGCGATGCTCTGGTTGGTGCCAACCTTGGTTGGCACTGCAGCAGAGGCCAACCTTGGTTGGCGCCCCAAAAGCGTGCCAACCAAGGTTGGCACCTACTCAGGGGGGCGAGCGTGTCAACCCAGGTTGACACCCACCAAAGCCGGGCGGCTCAGACCTCCCGATCCAGCAGCGAACCCAGCATCTGGTCCTGGCGCCGTATCACCGTGGCATTGGCGGCGAAGGCCACCACCTCGGCTTTCGCCGCCAGCAGGTCCCCCAATGGCGCGCCAGCATCGGCGTCGGCAGGGGTCATCGCGGCCTGCACCCCGCCCTGCTCCGCCTCACTGCGCAGCAGTTGCAGGCGTCGGGCATCAGGAGTCGCCAGGTTGGCCACGTTGTGCGCGGCCACCTGCACGCCCTGGTGGGCCGCGCGCATCCCGCCGAGAGCGATTCCCATCACGTCGTTCATGGCGGTCTCCGGGCCGCGCTGCGCAGCCCTTCGGACCGGTTAACGGCCGGCGGGCCGCGACCTTGAGTCCACATCAGCCCGACAGGCCCGAGTGGTAGCATATCCCCCTGATTTCAGCGCCTTTTGCCAATGCTCAGTTTTTTCCGCCGCAAGAAGCCCCAGGATGCCCCCGCCACGGAGGCACCCAAGACCCAGCACTACTCGGCTGAAGAGCTGGCGGCGGCGTTCCCGTCAGCCGCCCCGGCCGAAGACGCCGCCACGATCCCGGTAGTCGAAGCCGCAGCACCGGCACCTGTACCGGAACCGGCGCCCGTCGCCGAATGGCCTGCCGTACCGGCTGCGCAGCCGGTCACCGCGCCGGAGGACGTCCAGGCCGAAGTGCTGGCTGCGGCCGCCGTGCTGGCCCCTCTGGCTCCGGTCATTCCGGTCGAGGAACCAACCGCCCCGGCCGCCGACCTGCCAGCTCTGGTGGATGCCCCGCCAGCCCCGGCCGGCAAGCCCGGCTGGCGCGAGCGCCTGCGCAACAGCGTCATCGCGCGCAGCTTCGGTGGCCTGTTCTCGCGCAATCCCAAGCTCGACGACGACCTGCTGGACGAACTGGAAACCGCACTGATCACTGCCGACGTCGGCGTGGGTGCCACTACCGATCTGGTCGAGGGCCTGCGCAAGCGCATGAAGTCGCGCGAGTTCGCTGATGCCAATGCGCTGCTGGCCGCGCTGCGCGCCGAGCTGATCGCGATCCTGCAACCGGTCGCCAAGCCGCTGGTGATCGACCGCAACGCCAAGCCCTTCGTGGTGCTCACCGTCGGCGTCAATGGTGTCGGCAAGACCACCACCATCGGCAAGCTGGCCAAGCGCTTCAAGGACGAGGGCCACAGCCTGATGCTGGCCGCCGGTGACACCTTCCGCGCCGCCGCCGTGGCCCAGTTGCAGGCCTGGGGCGAGCGCAATGGCGTGGCCGTGGTCGCGCAGGGGCAGAACGCCGATGCCGCTTCGGTGGCGTTCGACGCGCTGCAGGCCGGCAAGGCCCGCGGCACCTCGGTGCTGATCGCCGATACCGCTGGCCGCCTGCATACCCAGTCCGGCCTGATGAACGAGCTGGGCAAGATCCGCCGCGTGCTCGGCAAGATCGACCCCACCGCCCCGCACGAAGTGCTGATGGTGATCGATGGCACCACCGGCCAGAACGCGCTGTCGCAGCTGCGCCAGTTCAATGCTGCGGTGAACGTGACCGGCCTGGTGGTGACCAAGCTGGACGGCACTGCCAAGGGCGGCGTGGTGTTCGCACTGGCCCGCGAGTTCGGCATCCCGATCCGCTTTGCCGGCATCGGCGAGCGCCCGGAAGACCTGCGCGTGTTCGACCCGGAAGCCTTCGTCGACGCCCTGCTGCCCGAAGCGCTGGGCGCCTGATACACCGTGCAGCCACGCATGGCGTGGCTCTACTGCACCGCAACCGCAATCCAGTAGAGCCACCCTACGGGTGGCTGCCTTCCCCGGAACACCCATGCCCCGCCAGCCGCACGCCAGCGCCGACAGCCCCCAGCAAGACGACTTCATCGCTCGCCTGCTGCACTGGTTCGACGACCACGGCCGCCACGACCTGCCCTGGCAGCACCCGCGCAGCCCTTACAGGGTCTGGTTGTCGGAGATCATGCTGCAGCAGACCCAGGTGACCACGGTCATCCCGTACTTCCTGCGGTTCCTGCAGCACTTCCCGACCCTGCCCGACCTCGCCACCGCCAGCAATGACGCGGTGATGGCGCAGTGGGCAGGGCTTGGCTACTACGCCCGTGCGCGTAACCTGCATGCCGCTGCAAAGCGCTGCGTGGAACTGCACGGCGGCGACCTGCCGCGCGATTTCGATGCATTGCATGCCCTGCCCGGCATTGGCCGCAGCACCGCTGGCGCGATCCTCAGCCAGGCCTGGAACGACCCGTTCGCGATCCTTGACGGCAACGTCAAGCGCGTGCTCAGCCGCTATCACGGCATCGACGGCTTCCCCGGCCTGCCAGACATCGAAAAGCAGCTATGGGCGATCGCCGAGGCACACGTGGCGAAGGTGCCGGCCGGTCGCATGGCCGATTACACCCAGGCACAAATGGACCTGGGCGCGTCCGTATGCAGCCGGGCCAAGCCCGCCTGCGTCATCTGCCCGCTGCAGGACGCGTGCGTGGCACGCCGCGAAGGCCGCACCGCTGAACTGCCCACGCCCAAGCCCAGCAAGACCCTGCCCGAGCGCGAAGCCGTGGCTCTGCTGCTGCGTGACGCCCAGCAGCGCGTGCTGCTGCAGAAGCGGCCGGACACTGGCATCTGGGCGCAGCTGTGGACGCTGCCGCAGGCGGAGGCCGGCAGCGACCTGCAGGACTGGTTCGACGCACATGTCGACGGCTCGCTGGAAGATGCAGAGGAACTGCCGGTGCTGCAGCACACCTTCAGCCACTACAGGCTGCACCTGCAGATATTGTCACGGAAGGTGCGCGGCCTGCGCGTGGAAGAACCCACGCTGCGCTGGGTCGCCAACGACGAGCTACCCGCATTGGGCCTGCCAGCGCCGATCCGCAAACTGCTCGACGGCGCCACGATCAGGACGCCAAAACGAACTTCCAAGAAATCCCGCAACCACGAGTGAGTGCCATGCCCCGAACCGTCTTCTGCCAGTACGAACAACGCGATGCCGAGGGCCTGGACTTCGTGCCCTACCCCGGCGAGCTGGGCCAGCGCATCTTCAACAACATCGGCAAGCAGGCCTGGGCCGCATGGCTGGCGCACCAGACCATGCTGATCAACGAGAACCGGCTGTCGCCGCGCACCCCGGAGCATCGTGCGTTTCTTGAAGGCGAACTGGTCAAGTTCCTGTTCGAGAAGGACGCAGAGAAGCCGGCTGGCTTCGTTCCGGAAGCCTGACCTGCCGGTAGCGCCGGGCCATGCCCGGCGTCCAGGCATCCGCCGGGCATGGCCCGGCGCTACCCGTTCATTTCCCGGATTCCTCGCGCTCCTGCACCTGCGCCTGTCGCAGCTCCTGCTCGGACGCGCGCAGCGCCTTCACATCCAGCTTGCGGATGCTGTCGATGAAGCACGGCATGCGCGGGCCACCGGTAGGGTCGCGCACCAGCACCTTGTCGAAGCGCGCCGAAACACGATTCATCTGGCTGGTCAGGCCGATGGCGGTGGCATACGGCAGGTCCTGGCAGGGGCCTCTCAGCTCCAGCAGGTAGGCCTCGCTCGGGCGCGTCCAGACCGCCAGTGCGCTGTCGCCCAGTTCGGTCCAGCCATTGAGGGTGCCGAAGAACTGCATGTCGCTCTGCGGCGCACCGGCGTGGGCGCGGTAAAGGTCAAGCTTCTCGGCGCTGCTGAGCCGGCCGGTGGTCGCGCAGGCGACCAGGGCGAGGCAGAGGCCGGCCAGCAGGATCGGGGTCTTCATGGCGATCTCCTCGGGGAACTGTCGCCATCATGCGCCCGGGCTCGCAACGCTGGCGCGCCGACCGGCAGCCCATTCAGCCGCCGGTCGGCGGCTGCTGGCCGGACCACGGTAGACGCCAACCTTGCTTGGCGCTCGCCCTGAAGGAGCAGCCGACCCAGGTCGGCTTGCACCAAAGCGGGCCCAGCGCCTCAGACGTCGGCGTGGGCCAGTGCGTGCAGGCGCCCTTCCCGCAGTTCCAGCACCCGGTCCAGGCGACGCGCCAGGCTGCGGTCATGGGTCACCAGCACCAGGCTGGTATGGCGCGCGCGGTTGAGTTCAAGCATCAGCTCGAACACCGTTGCCGCCGTGCGGTCATCCAGGTTGCCGGTAGGCTCGTCGCCCAGCACGCAGGCTGGGTGATTGACCAGTGCCCGCGCCACCGCAGCACGCTGCCGCTCGCCGCCGGACAGCTCGCCCGGCTTGTGGTCCAGGCGATGGCCGAGGCCGACCGCTTCCAGCAGCATGGTGGCGCGGCTGCTCGCTTCGGCCACCGCGGTGCCAGCCAGCAGCACCGGCATCATCACGTTTTCCAGCGCGGTGAACTCCGGCAGCAGGTGATGGAACTGGTAGACGAAGCCCAGCGCCTGGTTGCGCAGCAGGCCGCGCGCGGTGTCCGACAGCGCCGACATGCGCTGGCCGGTCACATAGACCTCACCGGCAGTGGGAATGTCCAGGCCACCCAGCAGGTGCAACAGCGTGCTCTTGCCGGCGCCGGAGGCACCGATGATCGCCACCGTTTCGCCGGCGGTCACGGTCAGGTCCAGCCCATCGAACACCGGGGTCTGCATGCGCCCTTCAGCGTAGGTCTTGCCCAGTGCTTCGGCACGGATCACTTCGTCGCCGCGGTTGAAGACCTTATTCATAACGCAGGGCCTCCGCCGGCTGGGTGCGTGCTGCCCGCCAGGCGGGATACAGGGTGGCCAGGAAGCTCATCAGCAGCGCGACCACGGTGATCGCCACCACGTCGCCCGTCTGCATGTCGGTCGGCAGGCCGGTGATGTAGTACACATCCTCCGGCAGCAGCTTGACGTTGAACACGCTCTCGATGGCGCCGAGGATGCGTTCCAGGTTGAGGGTCAGGGTGATGCCGCCGATCAGGCCAGCCAGCGTACCGAAGATGCCGATCAGCGAACCCTGCACCATGAACACCTGCATCACGCCACCCGGGGTCAGGCCGAGGGTGCGCAGGATGGCGATGTCGGCCTGCTTGTCGGTCACCAGCATCACCTGCGAAGACACCAGGTTGAACGCACCCATGGCGATGATCAGCGACAGCAGGATGCCCATCACCACCTTTTCCATGCGCAGTGAGTGGTAGAGGTTGGCATTCTGCTGGGTCCAGTCGCTTACGCGGTAGGCGCCACCGAGGTTCTGCGCAAGATCCACGCCCACCTCCAGCGAGCGGTCCATGTCGTGCAGTTTCAGGCGCACGCCGGTGGCACCGTCGCTGCGCAGCACGCGCTCCAGGTCCTGCATGTTGGCGAAGCCGACGCCGCGATCGACCTCGTTGTAGCCGGCCTCGAAGAGGCCACTGACGGTGAAGCGTTTCATCCGCGGCACCGCGCCGGCCGGCGTGCCCTGCACTTCGGCAAAGGTCACCAGCACCTGGTCACCAACGTCCACGCCCAGCCAGATCGCCAGCTCCTTGCCCAGCAGCAGGTTGAAGCTGCCCGGCTTGAGGCTGTCATAGCTGCCCTTGGTGATCTTCTTGTCGATCACCGAGACGTTCGGCTCCAGCGCCGGATCGATGCCCTGGATAATCGCGCCCTGCACGCGCGGGCCGCTGATCATCGACTGGATCTCGATGTACGGTGCGGCGCCGGCCACACGCGGGTCTTTCCTGGCCACGTCGACCACCCGCATCCAGTCCGGCATCGGTTCGCCGTCGCGGCTGATGGTGGTGTGCGCGGTCATCTGCAGCAGACGGCTGCGGATTTCCTTCTGGAAACCGCTCATGACGGCCAAGGTGGTGATCAGCACCGTAACGCCGAGCGCGATGCCCAGGATCGATGCCATCGAGATGAAGGAGATGAAGCCGTTGCGGCGCTTGGCACGCAGGTAGCGCAGGCCGATCGCCACGGGAATGGGTTTGAACATGCAGGCACGCCAGTCAATTCAGCTTATGGTGCCATTGACCGGGGCCGACGGGAAACGCCGCGTGCGGCCACGGCCAGTCGCAGTTCACGTCGCTGCCCGGAATCGAGCACATCGGGCCAGAACAGCAGGCGCCGGCGGCGCCGATCCTCACACCACAGCAACAACAACCATGGGCCACGCACCACCAGCCGTGGCGTATCAACGTCCTGCCCGGCCACCTGCAGTGGTTCGGGAAGCGGCGCAAGAAGCACCTGTACGCGTGGCCTGCGCTGGCGCCAGGCCAGTTCGGCCAAGCCGACGCCCCAGGCCAGCAGCAGCGCGGGCATCAGCAGCCGCGCAGGCAGATCCGAGGCGCGCAACAGCCAGGGCGCGGCCAGCAGCACCGCCAACTGAGCGGCGGCCTGCAGCCTCGAAGGGCGCCACTCAAGGCTTGAGGGTGAGGATCTTCTGCATGAGGGGGATCGCGTGCGCATGCGGACAGGCCTCGTAGCCCATGAACCAGCGCCACAACTTATCGTCCTCGCAGTCGAGCAGGAACAGGAAAACCTCGCGCTCTTCGGTCGGCGCAGTGCGCCATTCGTGGTCGAGATAGCGCTCGAACAGCTGATCCAGCTCACGCATGCCGCGGCGGCAGCGCCAGCGCAGCTTCTTCAGCAGAACGTCTTCTTCCATCGTGCTTCTCCAGATACAGCAAAGCCACGCATGGCGTGGCTCTACTGAGGTGGTGCAGCCACGCATGGCGTGGCTCTACCGGGTACAGCCAGGCCTGATCAGGCGCGGCGTTCCATCATCAGCTTCTTGATCTCGGCGATGGCCAGCGCCGGGTTCAGGCCCTTCGGGCAGGTGCGGGCGCAGTTCATGATGGTGTGGCAGCGGTACAGCTTGAACGGATCTTCCAGATCGTCCAGGCGCGCACCGGTGTCCTCATCGCGCGAGTCGATGATCCAGCGGTAGGCCTGCAGCAGGATTGCCGGGCCCAGGTAACGCTCGCCGTTCCACCAGTAGCTCGGGCAGCTGGTCGAGCAGCAGGCGCACAGGATGCACTCGTACAGGCCGTCCAGCTTCTTGCGGTCTTCCGGCGACTGCAGGCGCTCGCGGTCCGGCGGTGCCGGGGTCTGGGTGCGGATCCACGGCTTGATCGAGGCGTACTGCGCGTAGAAGTGGGTCAGGTCCGGAACCAGATCCTTGACCACGTTCATGTGCGGCAACGGGTAGATCGGCACTTCCTTCTTGCCGCAGTCCGAGATGGCTCGGGTGCAGGCCAGGGTGTTGGTGCCGTCGATGTTCATCGCGCACGAACCACAGATGCCTTCGCGGCACGAGCGGCGGAAGGTCAGGGTCGGGTCGATCTCGTTCTTGATCTTGATCAGGGCGTCCAGGACCATCGGGCCACAGGCATCCAGATCGACCTCATAGGTATCGGTGCGCGGGTTGCTGTCGTCGTCCGGACTCCAGCGGTAGATCTTGAAGGTGCGCACATTCTTGCCGCCGTTCTTGACGGGGAAGTGCTTGCCCTTCGTGATCTTGGAATTCTTGGGGAGTGAAAACTCGGCCATGGCTGCTCTCGTTGGCTCAGGCGGCCCGCGCCCGTGGGCGCGGATTGCATGGTAGGCGGGGTCGAATCAGTACACGCGCGGCTTCGGCGGCACCACGGACACGTCGTCGGTCAACGTGTACATGTGCACCGGACGGTAGTCGAAGCTGCACTTGCCCTTCTCGTCGACGCTGACCAGGGTGTGCTTCTGCCAGTTGACGTCGTCGCGGTCCGGATAGTCCTCGTGCGCATGCGCACCACGGCTTTCCTTGCGCTGTTCGGCCGAGTTGATCGTCGCCACCGCGTTGAGCAGCAGGTTGTTCAGCTCATAGGTCTCGATCAGGTCCGAGTTCCAGACCAGCGAGCGGTCGGAGACCTTCACGTCCTGGAACGAGTCGAAGATCTTGTCCATCTTCTCGCAGCCTTCCTTCAGCGTCTGGCTGGTGCGGAAGACCGCCGCGTCGGCCTGCATGGTGCGCTGCATGCGGTCGCGGATGACCGAGGTCGGGGTATCGCCGTTGGCGTGGCGCAGCTTGTCCAGCAGGCCCAGCGCCTTGTCGCAGGCATCGGCCGGCAGCGGCTTGTGCGCGGCGCCCGGCTTGATGGTCTCGGCGCAGCGGTTGGCCACCGCACGGCCGAACACCACCAGGTCGAGCAGCGAGTTCGAGCCCAGGCGGTTGGCGCCGTGCACGGAGACGCAGGCCGCTTCGCCGATGGCGTACAGGCCCGGCACCACGGCGTTGTCGTTGTCGCCGACCTTCTGCACCACTTCACCGTGGTAGTTGGTCGGGATGCCGCCCATGTTGTAGTGCACGGTCGGAATGACCGGGATCGGCTGCTTGTGCACGTCGACGCCGGCGAAGATGCGGGCGCTCTCGGCGATGCCCGGCAGCTTCTCGTCGATCACGCCCGGGCCGAGATGGGTCAGGTCGAGCAGGATGTGGTCCTTGTGCTCGCCGACGCCGCGGCCTTCGCGGATCTCGATGGTCATCGAACGGCTGACCACGTCGCGCGAGGCCAGATCCTTGTAGTGCGGTGCATAGCGCTCCATGAAGCGCTCGCCGCTGCTGTTGCGCAGGATGCCGCCTTCACCGCGGACACCCTCGGTGATCAGGCAGCCGGCGCCGTAGATGCCGGTCGGGTGGAACTGCACGAACTCCATGTCCTGCATGGCGATGCCGGCACGCATGGCCAGGCCGCCACCGTCGCCGGTGCAGGTGTGCGCCGAGGTGGCGCTGAAGTAGGCACGGCCGTAGCCGCCGGTGGCCAGCACCACGCCCTGGGCGCGGAACAGGTGCAGCGTGCCATCGGACATGTCCAGGGCCAGCACGCCGCGGCAGGCGCCTTCGTCGTCGAAGATCAGGTCGAGCGCGAAGTACTCGATCATGAAGCGCGCATCGTGCTTCAGCGACTGCTGGTACAGGGTGTGCAGCATCGCGTGGCCGGTACGGTCGGCCGCCGCGCAGGTACGCTGCGCCGCCGGGCCTTCGCCGTACTTGGTGGTCATGCCACCGAACGGACGCTGGTAGATCTTGCCTTCGGCGGTGCGCGAGAACGGCACGCCGTAGTGTTCAAGTTCGATGATGGCCGGGATGGCCTCACGGCACATGTACTCGATGGCGTCCTGGTCACCCAGCCAGTCCGACCCCTTGATGGTGTCGAAGAAGTGGTAGCGCCAGTCGTCCTCGCCCATGTTGCCGAGCGCGGCCGAAATACCGCCTTGGGCGGCAACGGTGTGCGAACGGGTCGGGAAGACCTTGGTCAGGCACACGGTCTGCAGGCCCTTGGCGGCCAGGCCGAACGTGG
This sequence comes from Stenotrophomonas sp. YJH_SMC_27, assembly GCF_059369815.1. Lineage (NCBI taxonomy): Bacteria > Pseudomonadati > Pseudomonadota > Gammaproteobacteria > Lysobacterales > Lysobacteraceae > Stenotrophomonas > Stenotrophomonas sp. YJH_SMC_27. The sequence continues at coordinate 44,696 of NZ_JCAFTA010000015.1, forward strand.
CGCGCAGGCCGGCACCGCCGGCGCCGACCACGACCATGTCGTACTTGTGTTCGGTGATCTTGTAAGCGGACATCTAATCTGGATTCCTGTGTAGGTGCCTGGGCTCAGGCAACGCCGAGGGCGATGCGGCCCACCGCAAACACACTGACGATCATGCCGAGCACGGCGACGAACTTCACCGCGGTCTGCAGCACCAGGGCCAGCAGCGATTCGTGGATGTAGTCTTCCAGCACGACCTGCATGCCGAGCTGCGCGTGCCAGAACATGGCGATCAGCAGGCCGATCAGCGGCACCGCGTTCCACGGCTTGGCCACGGCGGCGGCGGCGGTCGCGTAGTCCGAGCCGAGCAGGCCCAGCACGAAGACCAGGAACCAGATGCCCAGCACCACCAGTGCGGCGGCGGTCAGGCGCTGGTGCACGAAGTGCTCGGTGCCGGTCTTGGCCGAGCCCAGGCCGCGCACGTTCTTCAACGGGGTACGGAACTTGCTCACGCGGCACCTCCGAACATCACATAGGCCCACACCAGCAGGGTGATCACCAGGCTGCCGATGACCGACAGCCAGCTGCTGCGGATGAAGGCCGGGATGCTGAAGCCGATGGCAAAGTCCTGCACCACGTGGCGGATGCCATTGCACAGGTGATAGGCGAACGACCATGTCCACGCGAACAGGAACACGCGGCCATACCAGGCCCCGGCATGGCCGGTGAAGCAGTTCCAGGACTCGGGCCCCATCATCAGGGCCAGCAGGCCGGCAGCGATGATGAGGGCACCAACAGACAGAAAGATGCCGGTGGCTCGATGCAGGATCGAGGTGGCCATCTGAATCTGCCAGCGATACACCTGAAGGTGCGGGGAAAGTGGGCGTTGTCTGGTCGCCATTCGCTGGGCTCGTTGTCTCGGCTGGGCGGCACGCGGCCGCGTTGGCTCAATGCTGATCAGAAATCGATGCAGCGTCCGTTTTTCTCCCAATCGCCATACCGCACCGGATCAAGTCCGCCGCGGCCGCCGAATTCTTCTGCCTTTTCCTGCTCCACGGGCACGGGTGCCGCAGGGACCAGCGGGGCTTCAGTTTCGTCGTCGGGAGTGGGGGTTGTTTGGCCTATCATGTTCGGTCTCGCAACGCACAAATTTTAGACCTCGTTCACGTGCCTGACAACCTGCCCCCTGCTTTCGTCGGATATCCGCGCCTGCCCGGCCACCAGCTGCTGAGCCTGCAGGGCCCGGATGCGGCCGCCTTCGCCCACGCCCAGTTCAGCAGCGATGTCACCGCCCTGCCCCTGTTGCACTGGCAGTGGAGTGCCTGGCTGAGTGCCAAGGGCCGCACCCTGGCGGTGTTCCAGCTGCTCCGGCTGGCCGACGATCACGTGATGCTGGTGCTGGCCGACGGCGATGCCGATGCGATTGCGTCGCAACTGCAGCGCTTCGTGTTCCGTCGCAAGGTGAAGGTACAGGTGCGCAGCGATCTGGCAGCGGCCGGCGCCTTCACCGCGCCCGAGGCCGCCAGCGGCGCGGCGATTGCGCAGGCCGCAGATGAGGGTTGGGAGCTGGACCTGGGCAGCGATGCACTGCCGCGCACCCTGCGCATCGGCAGCGCCGAAGCGTTCGCCGCCAGTTCTGAAGCCGATGAGACTGCTTTTGCCCTGGCCTGGCGCCAGGCCGACCTGCGCTACGGCCTGCCACGGCTGGAAGAGAGCCAGCGCGAAGTGTGGACCCCGCAGCAGCTGGGCCTGGACCGCCTGAATGGCTACAGCGTGAAGAAGGGCTGCTACCCCGGCCAGGAAATCGTCGCCCGCACCCATTTCCTCGGCAAGGCCAAGCGCGCGGTGCAGCTGCTGCATACCGCGGCACCCGCACGTGCCGGCGATGGCGTGCAGCAGGACGGCGCGACGCTGGGCACAATCGCCAGCGTGGCCGGCGAGCTGGCGCTGGCGGTGCTGCCACTGGAGGCTGGCGACGCCGAGCTGCAGGTGGGTGATGCCATTGCGCAGCGCGTGCCGCTGCTGGATGGATTGGCGCGCTGAATCTGACGCGCCCTCATCCACGCATGGCGTGGATCTACTGACCGACCCGGTGGGTGCGGACCGTTGGTCCGCACGCCTTCGGTGAAGGAATGGTAGTGCCGGCCGCTGGCCGGCAACCATGCAGGGTTGAGGTTGCCGGCCAGCGGCCGGCGCTACCCGTTACAGGCGCTCGCCGCTCTCTGCGTTGAAGAAATGCAGGCCCTGCGGGTGGATCGCCACGCGGATGTCATCGCCCACCGCAGGCAACGCCTGCGGTGCCACGCGCATGGTCAGCGCATGCTGGCCACTGCTGAGGTTGACGAAGATCTCGTTGCCGACCGGTTCGATGCCCTCAATGCGCGCGATGAACGCGTGCGCATCATCGGCAGCAGCCGGTTGCAGGTGCTCCGGGCGCACGCCCACCGCGATCGGTTTCTGCAGCCATGCCGGATCGATCGTGGCCTGGCCCAGCGGTGCACGCCACTGGCCGTCGACCACGGTCACGCCACCGGCATCGCCCTGCAGCGTGCCACGCAGCACGTTCATCGCCGGGCTGCCGAGGAAACCAGCCACGAACAGGTTGGCCGGGCGGTCGTACAGCGCCATCGGCGTATCGATCTGCTGGATGATGCCGTCCTTCAGCACCACGATGCGCTGACCCAGGGTCATCGCTTCAACCTGGTCGTGCGTCACGTAGATCATGGTGGTGCCCAGCTTCCGGTGCAGCTGCGCAATCTCGGTACGCACGCTGTGACGCAGCTTGGCGTCGAGGTTGGACAGCGGCTCGTCGAGCAGGAACACCGCCGGCTCGCGCACCAGCGCCCGGCCCAGTGCCACGCGCTGACGCTGGCCACCGGACATCGCCTTGGGCAGCTTGTCCATCATCTCGGTCAGGCCCAGCGTCTGCGCCGCCTCGGCAATGCGCTTGTCGATGGTCGCCTTGTCATGCCCGCGCAGCTTCAGGCCGAAGGCCAGGTTCTCGGCCACGGTCATGTGCGGGTACAACGCGTAGCTCTGGAACACCATGGCGATGTCGCGATCCTTCGGCGCCACGTCGTTGACCACGCGATCACCAATGGTCAGCGTGCCACCGCTGATCTCTTCAAGGCCGGCCACCATCCGCAACAGGGTCGACTTGCCACAGCCGGACGGTCCGACCAGCACCATCAGCTCGCCATCGGCGACCTCGAAGGTGGCGTCCTTCACCGCGACCTGGCCGTTGTCATAGACCTTGCGCACACCCTGCAACTGCACTTTTGCCATATCACCTATCCGGTCCGCCCGAAGCCGGGCTGTCTTTTGGGACTGCCTCGGCCCTCCCGATGGCAGTGATGATTGCGCGCCTGCCGCATGACGGCGAGCACTGCAATCGAATACAGTTGCCCATTCTGCCATGTAAACGTTTTCACGTGGCACTATCCGATGATCGGTGCGCACCGATCTGCGTCGGCGGTTGAACGAAGGTTCCGCCGAGGTAGTGGTTTCGAATGGAACGGTCTTCCGCAGTACGGTAGAACGCCCCTGACGAACCTCGGACAGGCAGTTGCGCGGATGTCCCCCGAACCCAGCCATGAAGCGATTGACAACGATGTCACCCGGATCTGAAACTCGAGCGATGCACGACACCCTCTTCCTGTTCGGTGCCACAGGTGATCTGGCCCAGCGCTACCTGTTCCCTTCGCTGCTTCGCCTGCTTGGCGACGGCCTGCTGCCGGAGGACTTCCGCATCCGCGCACTGGCCCTGTCCGGGCATGACACCGAAGCTTTCCATGACATCCTCCGGCCGCGCCTGCAGCAGGCCATGCCGATGGCCACGCAGGACGACATCGCTGCCCTGCTGCGCCGCATCGACTACCGTTCGGTGGACCTGCGCGATGTCGACTCGGTTGCCGCCGCCGTCTCCGACCTGGTGCACCGCAAGTGTGTCAGCTACCTGGCCATTCCGCCGGGCCTGTACATCTCCACCTGCGAAGGCCTGGCAAAGGGCGGCGCCCTCGCCGCGCCGGCACGCCTGATGCTGGAGAAGCCGATCGGCAGCGACAGCGAGAGCGCCGAGGAAATCATCAGCACCATCGGCCAGTGGATCGACGAGGACCGCGTGTTCCGCCTCGACCACTATCTGGGCAAGGCGGCAGTGCAGAACCTGATCGCGCTGCGCTTCGGCAACACGCTGCTGGAAGCGGTGTGGAACCGCAACTACATCGAATCGGTGCACATCCTGGTGGCCGAGAGCGAAGGCGTGGACGGCCGTGACGCCTACTACGCCCGCTCCGGCGCGCTGCGGGACATGGTGCAGAGCCACATCCTGCAGCTGCTGTGCATGGTGGCGATGGAACCGCCGGCATCGCTGGAAGCCGATCGCATCCGCGACGAGAAGGTCAAGGTGCTGCGCGCCCTGCGCCCGCTCGATGCCAGGCACGCCGCGCGTGACAGCATCCGTGGCCGCTACACCGCCGGCACCATCAATGGCCAGCCGGCCCAGGCCTACCAGCCGCCGGAAGGCAGCGACGTGGAAACCTTCGCCGGTGTCACCGCGCATATCGACAACTGGCGCTGGAGCGGCGTGCCGTTCCACCTGGTCACCGGCAAGCGCCTGCCAGAGCGCACCACCCGCGTGGTGGTCACGCTGAAGCCGGTCACCCACTGGCTGTTCGAGCGCCCGCAGCGCGCGCAGGCCGCGCCGAACCGCCTGGTGTTCCAGCTGCAGCCGCAGGAAAACATCGAACTGGGCCTGATGAGCAGCCTGGCCGGCCCGGAATGGGGTGCCCTGGAACTGCATCCGCTGGAACTGGAACTGTCGGTGCCGACCGGCCTGCACCGCCGCATCGCCTACGAACGCCTGTTCCTGGATGCCTTCAACGGCAACCACACGCTGTTCGTGCGCGACGACGAAGTGCGCGCAGCGTGGGCCTGGATCGACAGCGTTGCCGACGCCTGGAAGGAGGCCAAGCTGCCGCTGGAACCGTATCCTGCTGGCCAGTGGGGCCCGAGCAATGCAGGCGAGTTCCTGCCGCAGGGCGTGGACGCGCCGGACAGCGGGGCCTCGGCATGAGTGCCATCTCGCAGCCGGTGCTGGTTGCCGACATCGGCGGCACCAATGCCCGCTTCGCCCTGGCCGACACCTCGCAGGACGCGCCGCTGCTCAAGGAGAGCATCCGCGAGTACGCGGTGGCGGAATTCCCGTCGCTGGGTGATGCCGCGCGCCACCACCTGGAGCAGATCGGCGCTGCGGCCAGCCGCGGCGTGTTCGCAGTGGCCGGCCGCGTCGACGGTGACGAGGCGCGCATCACCAATCATCCGTGGGTGATCTCGCGCAGCCGCACGGCCGCGATGCTGGGGTTCGACGAGCTGCACCTGATCAACGACTTCGCCGCACAGGCGATGGCGATTTCGCTGCTGCAGCCCGAGGACGTCGTCCAGGTCGGCGGCGCCGCCTGGGTACCGGGCAAGCCGGGACAGCCGCGCAACTACGCGGTGATCGGGCCCGGTACCGGGCTCGGCGTCGGTGGCCTGATCATGCGCCACGGCCGCTGCTATCCGCTGGAAACCGAAGGCGGTCATGTCAGTTTCCCACCGGGCACACCGGAGGAAATCCGCATCCTGGAAATCCTCTCCGAGCAGTTCGGCCGCGTCTCCAACGAACGCCTGATCTGCGGACCCGGGCTGGTCAACATCCATCGCGCCGTGTGCGAGATGGCCGGCATCGACCCCGGCCAGCTGCAGCCGGTAGACGTGACCGCGCGTGCCCTGCACGGTGATCCGCAGGCAATGCGCACCGTGGACGTGTTCTGCGCGGTGTTCGGCGCCATCGCCGGCGATCTGGTACTGACCCAGGGCGCCTGGGACGGCGTGTTCCTGACGGGCGGCCTGACCCCGAAGATGCTCGATTCACTGCAGCACTCCGGCTTCCGCCAGCGCTTCGAACACAAGGGGCGGTTCTCTTCGATCATGGCGAGGGTGCCATCGCTTGCCGTGATGCATCCCCACGCCGGACTGCTGGGCGCTGCCGCCTATGCTGCCGACGCCGAACGTGACGCACCAGGAGTTGCCGCATGAGCCCCACCTTCCACGACGACCGCATCGAGTTCATTCAGCACGGCGACGCCGATGGCTGGATCGAGGCGGTGGCCGCCGAAATGGCGCAGACCCTCAACCACGACATCAATGAGGTGGGCCGGGCCCGCATCCTGCTCTCCGGTGGCACCACGCCGGCGCCGGTATACCAGGCACTGGCCGAACTGGACGTGCATTGGGACCGGGTGGAAGTGAGCCTGGCCGATGAGCGGTGGCTGTCGCCGCAGGATCGCGACAGCAACGCCTGGCTGGTGCGCGAGCACCTGCTCAAGCGTGCCGAGGGTGCGCACTTCGATCCGCTGGTGCGGATCGGCAAGCCGCTGACGGAGTGCGTCTACACCGCCAACCTGCAGGCCCAGCACAGCCAGCCACCCAGCCTGGTGGCACTGGGCATGGGCAACGATGGCCACACCGCCTCGCTGTTCCCGGGTTCGAAGGACCTGGCCCGTGCACTGGAAAGCACCCTGCCCTATGCGGCACTGGATGCCACCGGCTGCCCGGGCGCGAACCAGTGGCCGCTGCGCATCACCCTGACCCCGCACGGCCTGCGCCAGTGCCGCCAGCGTCTGCTGCTGCTGCGCGGCAAGCAGAAGCTGCAGGTACTGCGCCAGGCACTGGACAGCAATGACCCCCAGCAGTACCCGATCCTCAATGCAATCAACCTGGAAGGCGCGCGCCTGCGCGTCCACTGGGCTGATTGATGTCGGCGGCGGCGCCACGCCGCCGCTTGCCTCTCGCCACCACGAACGCCGGTAGCCAATGAGCCTCCATCCGCAACTGCAAGCCATCACTGAGCGCGTCATCCGCCGCAGCGCGGCCTCGCGCGCCGCCTATCTGGCCGCGATCGACGCCTCCCTGCGCGAGGGCCCGTTCCGCAGCCGCCTGAGCTGCGGCAACCTCGCCCATGGGTTCGCCGCCTGCGGCGGTACCGACAAGAGCCGCCTGCGCGGTGGGGTGACACCGAACCTTGGCATCATCACCGCCTACAACGACATGCTGTCGGCGCACCAGCCGTTCGAGACCTATCCCGAGCAGATCCGCCAGATCGCCCGCGAGCTGGGCGCCACCGCGCAGGTGGCCGGCGGTGTGCCGGCGATGTGCGACGGCGTCACCCAGGGCCGTGGTGGCATGGAGCTGTCGCTGTTCTCGCGCGATGTGATTGCGCAGGCGACGGCGATCGGGCTCAGCCACGACATGTTCGATACCACCGTCTACCTTGGTGTCTGCGACAAGATCGTGCCGGGGCTGCTGATCGGCGCACTGGCCTTCGGCCACCTGCCGGCGGTGTTCGTGCCGGCCGGCCCGATGACCCCGGGCATACCCAACAAGCAGAAGGCGGAAGTTCGCGAGCGCTATGCCGCCGGCGAAGCCACCCGTGAAGAACTGCTGGAAGCCGAGTCGGCCTCCTACCACGGCGCCGGCACCTGCACCTTCTACGGCACGGCCAACTCCAACCAGGTGTTGCTGGAAGCGATGGGCGTGCAGCTGCCGGGCGCGTCGTTCGTCAATCCGGGCACCCCGCTGCGCGACGCTCTTACCCGCGAAGCGACCGAACGTGCACTGGACATCACTGCGCTGGGCGATGACTTCCGTCCGCTGGGCCGGATCATCGACGAGCGCGCGATCATCAACGCGGTCATCGCGCTGATGGCCACCGGCGGTTCGACCAACCACACCATCCACTGGATCGCGGTGGCGCGTGCGGCCGGCATCGTGCTGACCTGGGACGACTTCGACGAGCTGTCGCAGCTGATTCCGCTGCTGGCCCGCGTCTACCCGAACGGCGAGGCCGACGTGAACCGCTTCGCCGCCGCCGGTGGCCCGGCGTTCGTGTTCGGCGAGCTGATCAAGGCCGGCCTGATGCATGGCGACCTGGTCAGCGTGGCCCGTGGCGGCATGGCCGACTACGCCCGCGAACCCCAGCTGCGCGACGGCCAACTGGTTTATCTGCCGGGCCTGGAACGCAGCGCCGATGACGAGGTGGTGCGTGGCGTCGACAATCCGTTCGAACACCAGGGTGGCCTGCGCCTGCTGCGCGGCAACCTGGGCAAGTCGCTGATCAAGCTGTCGGCGGTGAAGCCGCAGTACCGCACGATCGAAGCACCGGCCGTGGTGGTCGATGCACCGCAGGTGCTGAACAAGCTGCACGCCGGTGGCCTGCTGCCCGAGCATTTCGTGGCGGTGGTGCGTTACCAGGGCCCGCGTGCGAACGGCATGCCGGAACTGCATTCGCTGGCGCCGCTGCTGGGCCTGTTGCAGAACCAGGGCCGACGCGTGGCGCTGGTCACCGACGGCCGCCTGTCCGGCGCCTCGGGCAAGATTCCGGCGGCGATCCACGTGACGCCGGAAGCGGCGCGCGGCGGCCCGCTGGCGAAGGTTCGCGAAGGCGACATGATCCGGCTGGACGGCGAGGCCGGCACGCTGGAGGTGCTGGTGGACCCGGCCGAATGGGCGGCGCGTCCGCTGGCTCCGAACACTGCGCCGGCCGCGCATGACCTGGGCCGCAATCTGTTCGCGGTCAACCGTCGCGTGGTGGGCCCGGCCGACCAGGGAGCGATGTCGATTTCGTGCGGTCCGGCGGCGGCCGATGGCGGGCCGTGGGAGTACGACGCGGAGTACGAGCTGGGGCATGATGCCGCGGCGGCGGCAGCGCCGCATGAGGCGAAAGACGCCTGAAGCGAAAAGCCGCGGCAGGCTTCCCGGCTTGGGCAGTAGAGCGCCCTGGCCGGGACACGCCGTAAACCCCCCTACGGGACCGGCCCAACCGCTGGCGGTTGGGCGTTCGGGCGCTTGCAAAGCGGTGCTTCGCAAGCAAAGCGCCCTCACCCATGGGGGCTCGGTCGCGGCATCCATGCCGCTTACGGTCCCGGCTGGGGCTGACCGCGCCCTTCTGACACTCTCCGGCGCATCAATGCCGCGAAGTGATCATTGAAATCAAATTCGACAGCAAAGGCAGAAGCAGAGCTATGGGTATCGAACAACATCAGGTGAAGGCGGCGGAGCTGTTGCATGCGGCGGGCATCCTGCCGGTGGTGACGGTTCATACGCTGGACCAGGCGCGGGCGGTCAGTGCGGCGCTGCTGGACGGTGGTTTGCCGGCGATCGAGCTGACGCTGCGTACGCCGGTGGCGATGGAAGCGTTGGCGATGCTCAAGCGCGAGCTGCCCGATGTGGTGGTGGGTGCAGGCACGGTGCTGACCGTGGAGCAGATGCAGCAGTCGATCGATGCGGGCGCGGACTTCCTGGTGACCCCGGGCACGCCGCCAGCGCTGGCCGATGCACTGGCTGCTGCGCCGCTGCCGGTGGTGCCGGGTGCGGCCACGCCGACCGAGCTGCTGTCGCTCTACGCCCGCGGCTTCCGCGTGTGCAAGCTGTTCCCGGCCACGGCCGTGGGCGGGCTGGCGATGATCAAGGGACTGGCCGGCCCGGTGGCGGACCTGAAGCTGTGCCCGACCGGCGGCATCACCGAAAACACCGCCGCCGAATACCTCGAGCAGAAAAACGTGGTCTGCATCGGCGGTTCGTGGATGGTGCCGGGCAACTGGATTGCCAACGGCGAATGGGACAAGGTGCGCGCCAGCGCCGCCGACGCCGCGAAGATCATCAAGCGCGTTCGCGGCCACTGAGCCCAACGCAGCTGTAGAGCCGAGCCCACGCTCGGCTCCACGCCAGCGGAATGGAAAGCAGCCGAGCATGGCTCAGCTCTACAGGACCAGCATCCAGAGCGCGCGCAGCGCGCGACCCGCTCCCGCTCTTCCTTCTTCATTCCGCGGTGGCGGCGCACGAAAACCGTCCTTGGCCCTGCGGAGGGATTGCGCAGGGGCGCGAGCGCCATGGATGGCGCGACCGAGCCTCCAGGGATGGATTCACGGCGTCCCCTGCGCAATCCCTCCGCAGGGCCAACCCCACGAATCCTGCCGCACACCGCAAGGGGCTCAGCCGTTGGCCGAAACCCGTTACAGCGGCCGCGCCGGATCCACCAACCCGTACTGGCTGGCCATCCGCGCCAGCGCGATGTTGTCGTGGATCCCCATCTTCTCGAACAGCCGCGCCTTGTGCGTGTTCACCGTCTTCGCACTCAGGCTCAGCCGCCGCGCGATATCTTCCTGGCGCAGGCCCTGGGTCAGCAGCAACGCCACTTCCAGCTCGCGCGGCGACAGGCTGTCGAACGGCGAACCGTTGCCTTCCACCGTCGACAGTGCCAGATTCTGCGCGATGCTGGTGCCCAGGTAGCGGCGCCCACCTGCCACGTCACGCACCGCGCGCAGCAGTTCCTGCGCATCACAACCCTTGCCGATATATCCGGCCGCGCCGGCTTCGAGCAGCCGCTTCGGCAGCGGGCCATCTTCCAGCACCGACACGATCACTACGCGGGTGTTGCGGTGGCTGCGCACGATGCGCTCGGTCACTTCCATGCCGCTCACACCCGGCAGGTGCAGGTCACACAGCACCACATCCGGCAGCAGCTGGCGGACTTCACGCAGCGCGTCTTCGCCGGTCTCGGCTTCGCCCACCACCTCGATGTCGGTTTCCCCCGACAGAATCATCTTCATCCCGGTGCGGACCAGCGCGTGGTCATCCACCAGGTAGACTCGAATCGTCATTCACGTACCTCTTCGAATGCGGCCATTGCAGGTCAAGCTAGGCAGGGTGCCGATACCCTGCAAGCGCGTTCGGAATGCGGCCCCGGCAATCTGCCTTGCGCATCACAGTACCGCGCGTTGTGCTTGCCCCCTGTCTTGCAGAACCTGCTGCAACGAAACAACTGATCTATCACGTAGACGTCCCGCGCGGGGCATCCACGTCAATCCCCCTGTGATGATGCTTCGCTGGCCTTCGCTGGCCGCGTGCCATGATGCCGCCAAGGGTGCCGGCGACTGAACATGACCAGATAGCACCCTACCACCCAAACCAGCGCGGCACACCATCCGGCCAGGATATCGGAGGGGTAATGCACCCCCAGATAGACCCGGGAGACGCTGACCAGCAGGCTGAATGCCGGTGCCAGCAGCAGCACCGGCCAGCGCCAGCGGGTGTTCCAGGCCAGCAGTACCAGGGTCACCGCCAGGGTCATCGAGCCCATCGCGTGGCCGCTGGGAAAGCTGAACGTCGATTCCGGCGCGATCGATTCCCACAGGCTGGGGCGCTGGCGCTGGAAGAAGTGCTTGCTGCCCATGTTCAGCAGCGCCGAGCCGACGAAACTGACCGCCACGAAGGTGGCCTCGCGCCAGCGCCGGTAGCCCAGCAGCACGCCGATGATCAGCACGTCGGCCGGGATCAGGAACCACTCATAGCCCAGTTTGGAAATGAGCACGAAGAAGCGGTCCAGCAGTGGCGAGTGCAGGCCATGCATCTGCCACAGCAGCGGCGCGTCGAAATGGAACGATTCAAACTCGTGCACCTCGTCCGCCAGGGCGACGAAGCCAGCCAGCGGCAGCAGCACGCCGCCGAACAGCAGGACCAGGCGCCAGGCATTGCGCGCCATCCAGTGGCGGAAACCGGAGGCGGACTCCGGTGCAGCGAGGATCGCAGGCTTATCCGGCGCTTCGGACATACGTGTGTTCGACGTAGTCGTCGATCAGGGCGACGAACTCCTGGGCGATGTTGTCGCCGCGCAGGGTCACCTTCTTCTCGCCATCGACAAACACCGGCGCTGCGGGTGTTTCGCCCGTGCCCGGCAGCGAGATGCCGATGTTGGCATGGCGCGACTCGCCCGGCCCGTTCACGATGCAGCCCATCACCGCCAGGGTCATGTTCTCCGCCCCCGGGTGGTGGATCTTCCACAGCGGCATCTTCTCGCGCACGTGGTTCTGCACGACCTTGGCCAGCTCCTGGAAGAACTCCGAGGTGGTGCGGCCGCAGCCCGGGCAGGCCGTGACCAGCGGCGTGAAGGCGCGTTGGCCGGTGGTCTGCAGCAGTTCCTGGGCGACGATCACTTCCTGCGTGCGCGACTGGCCCGGTTCCGGGGTCAGCGAGATGCGGATGGTGTCACCGATGCCTTCCTGCAGCAGCACGCCCAGCGCCGCCGCCGACGCGACGATGCCCTTGCTGCCGATACCGGCTTCGGTCAGGCCCAGGTGCAGGGCGAAATCCGAGCGCTGGGCCAGGTCGCGGTATACCGCGATCAGCTCCTGCACGCCGCTGACCTTGGCCGACAGCACGATGCGGTCGCGCGGCAGGCCGAGTTCCACCGCCTGCTCGGCCGAATCCAGGGCCGAGCGGATCAGCGCTTCGCGCAGCACGCGGCCGGCATCCCAGGGCTGTTCGCGCAGGCTGTTCTCGTCCATCAGCTTCGCCGCCAGGGCCTGGTCCAGCGAGCCCCAGTTGGCGCCGATGCGCACCGGCTTGTTGTAGCGGATCGCAAACTCGATCAACTGCGCGAACTGCAGGTCCTTCTTCTTGCCGAAGCCGACGTTGCCGGGGTTGATGCGGTACTTTGCCAGCGCTTCGGCACACGCCGGTTCGGCGGTCAGCAGCTGGTGGCCGTTGTAATGGAAGTCACCGATCAGCGGCACGTCGATACCCATCATCGCCAGCTTGTCGACGATGCGCGGGATCGCCGCAGCCGCTTCCACGGTGTTGACGGTCAACCGCACCATTTCCGAACCCGCGCGCCACAACTCGGCCACCTGCTTGACGCTGGAAGCCACGTCGGAGGTGTCGGTGTTGGTCATCGACTGCACCACTACCGGCTTGCCTCCGCCTACGGTGACCCCGCCGATCTGCACGGCATGGGTCTGGCGGCGGGGCCAGGAGGTGGCATCGGAGGGAGGCGTAGGGCGGGTCACGGCGTCGTGCATGGGCGCATTCTACCGCCCGCTCCCGCATTCGGGGTGACTCGCATTCAGCCGGCGGCACGGCTGCGGCCGATTGTCGCAGGCACGCGCGCCCGTGAACGCATACGATGAGCATGAATGACCGGTCCCGACGCCCCGTTCCTCCGTACCCTGTGCAGCCTGCGCTGGCTTGCCGTAGGCGGCCAGGCCGCCACCATCCTGGTCGCCAGCTGGGTGCTGGGCCTGCCGTTGCCCCAGCTGCCACTATGGGCCGGCGTGGCCGTGCTCACCTTGTTCAACATCTACACCCAGCTGCGCCCGGAAGCGGCCGACACCGCCCCGCTGACCGCATTCGGCCATATCCTGGTGGACGTGATCATCCTGACCTGGATGGTGGGCTGGAGCGGCGGCATGGCCAACCCGTTCAGTTCACTGTTCCTGATCCTGATCGCGCTGGCCGCCTTCGCCCTGCCCCTGCGCTGGGCACTGGCAGTGGCCCTGGCCTGCCTGCTCGGCTACGCCGCCAGCGGCATCTTCGGCCAGCCGCTGCCGGACGGCTATTTCCGCGCGCAGGACCTCAACCGTTGGGGCGTGGTCGCCAACTTCCTCATTTCCGCAGCGGTCGTGCTGACCTTCTCCACCCGCCTGGCGCTGGCGCTGCGACAGCGCGAACTGGAACTGTCGGCACTCAGGGAACGCTTCGCCCGCAACGAAGGCATCGTCGCCCTGGCCACCCATGCCGCCTCCGTGGCGCATGAACTGAACACGCCGCTGGCGACCATGACCCTGCTTGCCGATGACGTCGCCGAGCGCAGCGAAGAGCCCGAAGTGCGCGAAGACATGGAGACCCTGCGCGAACTGCTGGTGCAGTGCCGGGAACGCGTGCTGGCGCTCGCCGCACCGGCCTCGGCCGACGCACCGGGCCGCAGCCACTCCAGCGCCCAGCAGGTACTGGAACAGTGGCGCCTGGTGCGGCCGACCATCGACCTGCACCGCAATGACGATGCGCCGCTGCGGCTGCCGCTCGACCCGGGCGTAGGCCATCTGTTGATGGTCCTGCTCAACAATGCCGCCGATGCCGGCGAGAAGGCCGGCCGGCCGCGCGTGGACCTGGACCTGCGCATCGAGGGCGACGACCTGATCGGCGAAGTACGCGACTACGGCCATGGTTTCGACGCCCGTGCCGCCGTGCTGCCGGGCAAGCTGTTCGGCAGCAGCAAGAGCGAGGGCATGGGCGTCGGCCTGGCCCTGTCCCATGCCACCATCGAACGCCTCGACGGCGAGATGTGGATGCGCCCGGCCCAGGGGGCCGGCAGCCGCGTCGGCTTCCGCCTGCCGCTGGCCCCACGCGAGGAAACCCCATGAGCGCCTCAACCCTTGGTCTGCTGGTCGACGACGACGAGCTGTACCTGCGCACCCTGCAGCGCAGCCTGGCCCGCAAGGGCCTGGAAACACAGACCGCACAGGATGCCGCCAGTGCCCTGGCACTGGCCCGCCAGCATCCGCCGGCGTTCGCGCTGATCGACCTGAAGCTGGGCAGCGATTCCGGCCTGGCGCTGATCCAGCCGCTGCGCGCACTGCGCGCGGACATGCGCATCCTGCTGGTGACCGGCTATGCCAGCATCGCCACCGCAGTGGAGGCGATCAAGCTGGGCGCGGATGATTACCTGCCGAAGCCGGCCACGGTGCCGATGATCCTGCGCGCCCTCGGTGAAGAGGACGACGGCCCGGCCGACGATGGCGAAATGGAAGTGCCGGACGCGATGACGCCGATCAGCCGCCTGCAGTGGGAACACATCCAGCAGGCGATGCACGAGACCGGCGGCAACGTGTCCGCAGCGGCGCGCCTGCTCGGCATGCACCGGCGTTCGCTGCAGCGCAAGCTGGCAAAGCGGCCGAGCCCGGAACGCGATCCGAGCCGTTGATCGCTGACGGACCGGTCCGGCTCAGGCCTCGACCAGCGCCGGCCGGTCCTGCGCGGCGCTGGAGCGCACCGCACACGCATCGGCCCGCGTGGCCATCGTCTCCTGCAGCAGCGGCGATGGCAGTACGCAGGCCGGATGCATGCGCAGGAAGCCGTAGATCGAACCCGCCAGGCCGATCATCAGGCCCGGGGTAAAGGCCGCGCGGGTGAGGCCGCCAACCATCCCCTGGTGCTCCTCGATCGAAGAAATGATCTCGATGGCGGCCTCGTCCTGCGGATAGGGACACCCTGCCGGATCCAGCGCAGCGGCCAGCACCAGCAGTTCCCGGGTGGACACATCGCCATGGCACAGGGTGTGGCTGAACCCCCATTTGCCGCGCGCATCGGCCACGGCGCGACGCATGTCGCGCAATTGCGCGGCATCACCGGTGCGGGCATACAGGTCCGCCGCCGCCAGGCCGATGCCCACGCTGCCGTGGCACCAGGTCGGGAAGTTCTTCTGCCCATCCTGCAGGTGGATGTCCCGCCAGTGCCCGGTATGTGGCTCGAACAGGGCTGCCTGGAATGCAAATGCTCCTTCGGCCAGCCGCCGCCATGCGGCCCGCTCGGGCCCGCTGCCAGCCTCGGAGCGGGCCAGTCGTGCCAGCGCCCAGCCCATGCCCATCGCACCGTGGCCAAAACCACCGATCGGCTCGCTGAACTGTGGCGTCGGCCAGCGCGTACCGTCTGCGTCGACAATCGCAGCGTCCTGCATGCGGCGTCCCGCTGCGGCCGCCAGTTCCAGCCAGCGTGCGTTGCCGGTGGCTTCAGCCAGCGCCAGCAACGGCAGGATCATGCCGGACACACCATCAATCAGTTCGAACTTTGCCGCCTGCTGGAAACCGCGATGCTCCGCGGCTTCCGCGCAGCGCTCTGCCAGCGCCAGCAGCGCCGGTCGCTGCAACAGGTCGTGCAATGCCAGCAATGCCCACATTTGCGAACCGGTTCCGACGAATCCACCGTCAATTTCGGCGGGGTGCCGCTCGCACAGGGTCTGGAACACCGCAAGGGCGCCCTCGATGGCCGGATCCAGCCCGGCCACCGGATCGGCACGCCCCTGCTCCACTTCGTGGCGATAGGCTGCCAGTGCGAAAGCGATGCCGCCCAGCCCGAAGTACAGGTCTGGCTGCACCGGCTGGACGGTCCATCCGGTACGCGTCACTTCAGGTGTGATCCAGGTCATCGAGCCGTCTTCGCCGTGCACCGCCAGCCGCAGCAGGCTTTCCACCGCGCGCGTGGCCAGCGTGCGACGGCGTGCGTCCAGATCGTCTGCGCGCGGATGCCGTGCTGCATAGCTGTAGCCGGACCGGGCCTCGGCTCGGGCCAGTGCATGCTGGTTCAGGTCGGTGGCGACCAGCGTGCTGCGGATCGTCACGTCTTCCAGGTCGATCCGCATCGCGCGCCAGTTGGCGACGACGGAGTGGATACGCGCCGCGTCCAGCTGCGATGCGAAGATCGGAATGTCACCGTGGCGCAGGTCATCGACCTCTCCGCGTACGGTTTCCAGGTCCGATGGCGCAGCGGGCGACACCGCCGCATTCCGCACCAGCAGGTCGATCGCGCGCTCAACCGCCCGAGCTTCGTTGTGAAGCGATGCTGGATGCCAGAGCATCCGCCCGAGCTCGGCGTAGGCCATTGTCGGCCGCCGTACATCCCGCACCTGGCAGCCTTCGAAGGCCGTCAGCAGCGGCATCAGTTCGCCGTTCGCGTCCAGCGCGCGCAGACGCCCACTGGCGTCGATGAAGCCCTCGCTGATGTGGTCCCAGTACAACGACACATCGGGCTGTGCGCTGGGATGGTTCTGCGCAATGGAGACCTCGGCCTCGACCATGCCCAACCGGGCCGGTTCCGTCCCGTCGTCGACGATCACCGGCACCTGCACCCGTGGCTGCTCGCCGGGCAGCGCGCCGGCTGCAGACAGGTCCACGCCCTCCATGCCCAGGCCGGCAGTACGGAACGGCACGATTCCGGTACGCAGCACTGAATTGCGCATCAGCTTGACGGCGGTGTCGTACGCATCGCCAAGCCCTGATGGCTCGATTTCGATTACCCGGCAGAACACGCTTTCGGCGTCGACCACCACCGGCACCGGCCCGACCGCGATCAGATTCTCCAGATGGATGTCGGTGCCACCGATCAGGCGCAGGATGGCCAGCCAGTGGCCGAGGCCGCGGTAATAGCACCGCAGTTCAGCCTCGCCGGAACAATAGCGATGCGCGGCGAATGCAGCCCAGCCGTGGCTGCCACGATCGATCACCTTCGGCACGCGCACGCGGTCAGGGGCATCACCGAAGACCGCGGACAACAGGCCATCGAGCGTGGCATCGATGCGCAATGAGCGTGGCTTGTACATCACCGTGCCGCCTTCGAACTGCAGCCGTGCCACGGTGCGGCCGCCACCGTGCAGGTCACCGCGGCCCAATGCAACGGCATGCAGCGTGCCCGCCGGCGCACCCAGCAACTCGGCCAACGCAACACGATCACTGCCGATGCGTGCAGCGAGCTCCACCACGGCCGCGCATTGTCCTTCGAGCATGCGCGTCAGGCGCGGCAGCAGTACCGGATAACGTTGCTGCAGATGCGCGCGGAAGCCCTCGCTCGTGGCCAGGGCAACGAATTCGTCCAGCGCACCAGCACTGTCAAGCGGGCCGATGTCACCGCTGCGTGCAGCGGCGTGCAGCTCCAGCAGGAGCACGCGGTTGAGCTTGAGCTGGGCATGCTCATGCAGCGCCGCCTCGCCCTGCGAATGCAGCAGCGCACGTTCGCCGGGCTGCAGGGCAATGGCGGGATCATGCAGGCCGGCAGCCAGCGCAGCGCGCGCCTGGGCAAGGAAATGTTCGGTGATGCGCGCAAACGCGGCCGCAGCCGGAGAAGCGGTCATTACGCCCCCTGCGAGATTCAAGAGTCTGTTCCAGTCGCCGGCACGCAGCTGCATGCCTCTGCGTGCCGGCACGGGCTACATCAGCAACACAGGCAGTGGTTGATCACCGATACCGTGGTGGTGCACTCGTTGGTGCCACCGGTGATCATGGTGTCCGAAGCCCCGGTGAGGGCCGCTTCGGTGGCTGCCGCACCGTAGATGAACAGCGAACCCGCAGGGTTGGCGCACCCATCCACATCGTCCGAGCCATTGAGCCAGCCGGACACAACGTCGTCATTCAGATCCATTCGCAATCTCCTGTCATTCACAACATGAGGCGTTGAGGACATGAATCGATTCCACGTCCCTTCGGATACGGCCAGTCCCTGGCATCAACATCATGCTGCGAGCGATACTGGATGACAGGTACAGCCGCCCATGCACACTGCATTGGCACGCCATGCGTAGTCAAGCTGCGCTGCCGCAGGCACGCGAATACGTTGCATGGGCAACGCCGCAGGGCCCCGGAATGGCAGGAACGGAAGGCACGGGATGGCCGGCCTGTCGCCGGCGCATCCACGACCGGGCTCAGCGCTTCAGCTGCGCCAGTATCTCGCGGGTCATCGGATCGGCAATCGCCACACCCTCACCCTGCAGCGCCGGCAACAGGCCACTGGCCAGCTGCTTGCCAAGCTCGACACCGAACTGGTCGAAGGCATTGATGTTCCAGATCACCGACTGCACGTACACAGCGTGTTCGTACATGGCGATCAGTGCGCCCAGCGCCTGCGGGGTCAGTGCGTCGAGCAGGATCAGCGTGCTCGGGCGGCCCCCGGGGTAATCGCGGTGCGGGTCGTCGCTGCTCTGGCCATTGGCCAGTGCTTCGGTCTGCGCCAGCAGGTTGGCCAGCAGGGCCTGATGATTGATCGTGTAGGGATCGTCGCTGTGCACGCAGCCGATGAAGTCGGCCGGAACGATGCTGGTGCCCTGGTGCAGCGCCTGGAAGAAGCTGTGCTGCACGTCGGTGCCCGCCCCGCCCCACCACACCGGCACGGTGTCGGTGGTGACCGGCTGTCCGTCACGCTGTACGCGCTTGCCCAGGCTTTCCATCACCAGCTGCTGCAGGTAGGCCGGCAGCAGCGCCAGGCGCTGGTCGTAGGTCATCACCGCGTGCGTGGCATGGCCCAGCAGGTTGCGGTTCCAGATGTCGGTCAGGCCGTGCAGCACCGGCAGGTTGCGCTCCAGCGGTGCATCCAGCGCATGCGCATCCATCTGCGCGGCGCCTTCCAGCAGCTGCTCGAAGCGCTCGAAACCGATGGCCAGCGCGATCGGGAAACCCACGGCCGACCACAGCGAATAACGGCCACCGACCCAGTCCCACATCGGCAGCACGTGATCGGCGGCGATCGCGAAAGCCTTGGCCGCGCGTTCCGGATTGGCGCTGACGGCATACAGGCGCTCACTGCCCCCCAGCCAGTCGTGCAGGATCTGGCCGTTGAGCAGGGTTTCCTGCGTGCCGAAGGTCTTGGAAATCAGGATGCCCGCGGTCTTCGCCGGATCCAGCGTGGCCAGCGTGCGCTGCATGGCGGCGCCGTCCACGTTCGACACGAAATGCACGCGCAGGCGCGCACCGCTGACCGGACGCAGCGCATCGACGACCAGGCGCGGACCGAGGTCGGAACCACCGATGCCGACACTGACCACGTCGGTTACGCCGCTGTCTTCCAGCGCGCGCACCAGCACGCCCATGCGCTGGCGGATCTCGCGCGCGGTGGCATAGGCCTCAGCGGCAACCGGTGCATCGACCACGTCGCCGCGCAATGCGGTGTGCAGTGCGGCGCGACCCTCGGTCAGATTGACCTGCTCGCCACGGAACAGGCGCGTGATGGCGCCGCCGACATCACGTTCGGCAGCCAGCGCCAGCAACGCCTGCAGCGCGGCGGCATCGTATTTCTGCCGCGCGAAGTTGACGTACAACGGACCGACCCGCAGCGCCAGATCCTGCACGCGGCCGGGTTCGGCGGCGAGCAGGCTGGGAATGCTTGCGCCCTTCAGGCGCTGGGCGTGGGAATGCAGCGAGTCGAATCCGTTGTTCGTTGTCATGCGGCCTGGGTCGGGATCGTGTCGTTGGTGTGGGTGATCTGGTTCTTGCCATCAACGTACACCAGCTTCGGCTTGAAGCTGTCGGCTTCCTGCTCGGTCATGCTGGCGAACGCGGCGATGATGATGATGTCACCGACCTGCACGTGGCGCGCGGCGCCACCGTTGAGCGAGACAACGCCGCTGCCGGCTTCGGCGCGGATGGCATAGGTCGAGAAGCGCGCACCGTTGGTCACGTCCCAGATGTGCACCTGCTCGAACTCGCGGATGCCGGTGGCAGCCAGCAGGTTGTCATCGATGGCGATCGAGCCTTCGTAGTTCAGCTCGGAATGGGTGACGGTGGCGCGATGGATCTTGGTCTTGAGCAGGGACAGGTGCATGGGGGCGCTGCAACGGCAAAGGAAAGAGCGGATTCTAGCACCCGCACAGCGCGGGGCATCACGGCCGGCAACCTGTTCAGGTAGGCGGTGAAACCGGGGGTCAGAACCCTTTCCCCTGGAAAAGGCATCTGACCCCATGCATCGCGCGGCGCCGCCGGAACTCAGAATTCCAGGTTGTCGATCAGCCGGGTCGTACCCAGGCGCGCGGCGATCAGCGCTACGCGGCCACCGCCATCGAACGTCGGCTCGGCCAGCTCCGGGGTGCGCAGCACCGCATAGTCGACCTGGAAACCGGCCGCCTGCAGTGCGGCGGTGGCATCGGCCTCGATGCGTTCGCGCGGGTGACCGGCCACGTAGCCCTCGCGCATGCCCAGCAGGGTGCGGTGAATGGCGGTCGCGACCGGGCGCTGTTCCGCGCTCAGGTACTGGTTGCGCGAACTCTTGGCCAGGCCATCCTCGTCACGCACGATCTCGGCACCGACGATCTGGATCGGGAACGACAGTTCGGCCACCATCTGCCTGATGACAGCCAGCTGCTGGTAGTCCTTGCGGCCGAACACGGCCACGTCAGGCTGCACCTGCAGGAACAGGCGCGCTACCACCGTGCACACGCCGTCAAAGTGACCCGGGCGACTGGCACCTTCAAGCACTTCACTGACACCCGGCGCGTGCATGCGCGTGGTCTTGTCCACGCCCAGCGGATACATCGCCTCCACGCTGGGCAGCCACACCGCATCGCAGCCGACCTGTTCCAGCCCGGCCACATCGGCCTCGGGCGTGCGCGGGTAGCGGCTGAAATCCTCGTTCGGCCCGAACTGGGTCGGGTTGACGAAGATGCTTGCCACCACCTTGTCGGCGTACTGGCGGGCCAGGGTCACCAGCGAATGATGGCCGCCATGCAGGTTGCCCATGGTCGGCACCAGCGCCACGCGCAGGCCCTCGCGCTTCCACTGGGCGATCTGCCCGCGCAGCGCGCCGAGCTCGTTGAAGGTCTGGATCATTGGGCGTAGGCGTGCTGTTCGTCGGGGAAACTGCCGTCGCGCACGGCGTCGGCAAAGGCACGGGTGGCACCGGCCACCGAGCCGCCTTCGGCAAGGAAATCCTTGACGAACTTGGGGCGGCGATGACCGCTGTCCAGGCCGAGGAAATCGTGCAGCACCAGCACCTGGCCATCGCAGTGCGGGCCGGCACCGATGCCGATGGTCGGCACCTCCACCGCAGCGGTCACCTCGGCGGCAACCGGGGTCGGCACGCACTCAAGCACCATGATGCTGGCGCCGGCAGCGGCCACGGCCCTGGCATCTTCCACCAGCTGGCGCGCGGCATCGCCGCGGCCCTGGATCTTGAAGCCGCCCAGGCGCAGCACCGATTGCGGGGTCAGGCCCAGGTGCGCGCAGACCGGAATCTCGCGCTCGACCAGGTAGCGGATGATGTCGACCTTGAAGCCGGCACCTTCGATCTTGACCATCTCGGCACCGGCCTGCAGCAGCTGCAGCGAGGCATCCAGCGCGCGCTCCGGGGTGGCATCGGCGCCGAAGGGCAGGTCCGCCACCAGCAGCGCACGCTGCAGCACGCGGGCCACGGCGCGGGTGTGGTAGACCATGTCGGCCACGGTCACCGGCAGGGTCGAATCATGGCCCTGCACCACCATGCCCAGCGAATCGCCGATCAGGATCAGGTCAACGCCATTGGCGTCGAAAGTGCGGGCGAAGCCGGCGTCGTAGGCGGTCAACATGACCAGCTTCTGGCCATTGCGCTTGGCCTCGGCCAGGGCGGGAACGGTCCAGGGCTTGCTGTCTGCGTGGGTGCTCATGTGCTGATAACCGGGGGAGATAACCCGGGCATTATCACCCTATCGGGGCAATCCCGCAGGCGTCCACCCGCACCACTGCGTCCCGCACGCGGCCGTGGCCGGGAATGGCCAGATCCGGCGCGATTTCGGCCAGCGGCACCAACACGAAGGCCCGTTCGTGCATGTACGGGTGTGGCACCTTCAGCCCGGGCTGGTCGAGCTCCTGCACGCCGTACAACAACAGGTCCAGGTCCAGCGCGCGCGGGCCCCAGTGCACTGCCGGATCGCGCACGCGACCGAAGCGCTGCTCCAGCGCCAGCATGGCCTGCAGCAGCTCATCGGCCGGCAAGATGGTTTCGACCGAGGCCACCGCATTGACGAACGGCAGCTGGTCTTCATTGCCCCAGGCCGGCGTTGCGTAAAGCCGCGAGGCCTGGCGCAGCCGGGTCCCGGGCAGGCCGTCCAGCGCGGCAATCGCCGCGCCGACGGTGGCGGCCGCGTCGCCGAGGTTGGCGCCGAGGCCGATCCAGGCAGGGGTCATCGCCTACTCGCCCGCTGCACCGGCCGGGGCACCCGGACGACGGCGGCGACGGCGGCGCTTGCGCGGCGCTCCGCTCTCGTCATCGCCTTCTTCGCTGTGCATCGCATCCAGCGACGACTCCAGCTCACGCCCGGACTGCGCCTGCGCTTCGCGCCAGAACTCGACATCGGCGGCGTGCTCGGACGACGCCACCTGGCGCAGGCTGAGGAAATCGAACGCGGCACGGAAGCGCGGATGGGTCAGGGTGCGGAACACGCGCTTGCGCTGGCGCGAGCTGAAGCGCGACTGCAGCAGCCAGATTTCCTGCATCGGCAGCGAGAAGCGGCGCGGCAGCGCGATGGTGCTCAACTGCTGCACGGTGACGCGGTCGGCGGCGCGGCGCTGCGCCTCTTCCGGTGCCACGCCCTGCTTGAGCAGGGTCGCCTGTGCACGGCAGAACGCCGGCCACAGCAGCAGCGCGAACAGGAACGCCGGCGAGACCGGTTCGTCGTTGGCCACCCGCGCATCGGTATTGGCCAGGCCCTCGACCAGCATGCGGCGCAGCGCGCCGGTGCGGTTGGCTTTCAGCGCCTTGGCGCTTTCCGGGAACAGCACGTCGAGCAGGCCGTAACGCTCAAGGCCTTCGAAGCTGGCCACGCCGTGTCCGGACAGGAACAGCTTGAGCACTTCCTCGAACAGGCGCGCTGGCGCGGCTTCGTTGAGCAGGCCGGCCAGGTGCGGGATCGGCGCGGCAGTACCCTCCTCGATCTGGAAGCCGAGCTTGGCCGCCAGGCGCACCGCTCGCAGCATGCGTACCGGGTCTTCCTGGTAGCGCTGCACCGGGTCGCCGATCAGCTTCATCAGGCGCGCCTGCACGTCCTCGAAGCCACCGGTGTAGTCGCGCACCGAGAAGTCCTCGATGGCGTAGTACAGGGCGTTGCAGGTGAAGTCGCGGCGGATGGCGTCGTCTTCGATGGTCCCGTACACGTTGTCGCGCACGAGCATGCCGTTTTCCATCTCGCGGTCGCCGCTGCCGTCATCGCTGTTGGCGCGGAAGGTGGCGACTTCGATGATTTCGCGGCCGAACACAACGTGGGCGAGGCGGAACCGGCGGCCGATCAGTCGGCAGTTGCGGAACAGCTGCTTGACCTGTTCGGGCGTGGCGTCGGTGGCCACGTCGAAATCCTTGGGTTGGCCATTGACCAGCAGATCGCGCACCGCGCCGCCGACAAGGTAGGCGCCGAAGCCGGCATCGCGCAGGCGATAAAGCACGCGCAGGGCGTTCGGGCTGATGTCCTTGCGGGAGATCGTGTGCTGGTCGCGCGGGATGACGCGCAGGCTGAACGGTGATGTAGCAGGGGAAATGATGTTGGCGCTTCCGGTTGAAGTTTCGGGATTGCCCAATGGCATCGAGGTGCATATACTAGCGCTCCTGCCTCGGCAGCGACACAGTTACGCTCCCTTCGTCTAGTGGTTAGGACGTGGCCCTCTCAAGGCTAAAACAGGGGTTCGAGTCCCCTAGGGAGCGCCAGTCGCCGCAGCAGGAACCGAAAAAGCCCGCCTTGTGCGGGCTTTTCTGTTTTCCGGGGTTTGCATCGGCATCGGTCAGCCTGGTCGCAGTAGCGCCTTCCTGTTCCTGCGTGGGAGTGGGTGGGCCACCCTGACAGTTTCCCGCGACGGCGGCACGAACAGCCTCGCTCCTCCGCAGCCAATTCAATCCCGACGCGCAGACCTGCGTCCGCCAGAACCGCAATGCCTGACGCGAAGGCGGGGCAGCTCAAGCCGGGACCGTTGGCGCCATGGATGGCGCCATCGAGCCCCCATGGATGGGTTCACGGCGTGTCCCGGATTGGGCTGCCCCGCCTTCGCCCTCGATGACACCGAGGCGCCAACGGAATGCAACCGAAGCCGGGCAGCGTCAGCCTTCCATCTGCTCCAGCTCCTTGCCCTTGGTCTCGCGCACGTAGCGGACCACGAAGAAGATCGAGAGGATGGCCGCCACCGTATAGATCCCGTAGGCCCCGGCCAGGCCGATGCCCGCCAGCAGCATCGGGAACGTCACGGTGATCGCGAAATTCGACGTCCACTGCGCCGCACCGGCGACGGCCAATGCCGGGCCGCGGATCTGGTTGGGGAACATTTCACCCAGCATCACCCACATCACCGGGCCCCAGGACATGTTGAAGAACACCACATAGGCGTTGGCCGCCACCAGCGCCAGCCGGCCCATGCCGTCGGACAGTTGCAGGCGACCGTCGGCGAGACTGCCACTGGCGAACGCGACCACCATCAGTACCAGCGCTACCGACATGCCGACCGAGCCGATCCACAGCAGCGGCTTGCGTCCGATGCGGTCGATCAGCAGCACCGTCAGCAGGCAGGCACCGATGCTCAGCGCACCGGACAATACATTGATCAGCAGCGCGTCGCTTTCCGAGAACCCCACCGCCTGCCACAGCACCGCGCCGTAGTAGAACACCACGTTGATGCCGACCAGCTGCTGGAACATCGCCAGGCCGATGCCGACCCAGAGGATCGGGCGCAGCCTGCCGGTGACCTTGTCACGCAGGTCGGCGAAGCGTGGCTTGTGCTGGTCCTGGGCCAGGCTCGCCTCGATCTCGGCCTGCTTGGCCGTGGCTGCGGCCTCGCCGTACAGCCGCGCCAACACCGCCCTCGCCTGCTCCGGGCGCCCCTTCACGACCAGGAAGCGCGGGCTTTCGGGAATCACCAGCAACAGCAGCAGGAACAGCCCCGATGGCAGCGCCTGCATCCAGAACATCCAGCGCCAGGCCTCATGGCCCAGCCATAGCGGCTCGGTCGACGCCCCAGCGGCACGGGCCAGCAGGTAATTGCTGAGGAAGGCGGCGAACAGGCCGCAGATGATCGCCATCTGCTGCACCGTGGCCAAGCGCCCGCGATAGCGCGCCGAGGCCACCTCGGCGATGTAGGCCGGCGACATCACGCTGGCCGCGCCCACCGCGAAACCGCCCAGCACGCGCGCGGCGATGAACAGCCAGGAAGCGTGAGCGGCACCGGCGCCCAGCGCCGAAACCAGGAACATCAGCGCCGACACGATCAGCACGCCTCGGCGGCCCAGGCGATCCCCCAGCCAGCCTGCCAGGAAGGCACCGACCGCACACCCCAGCAGCATCGAAGCGACTTCGAAACCAAGCGCCGCCTCGCTGGAGTTGAAGGCCTGGCGAAGGCCGTCGACCGTGCCATTGATGACACCACTATCGAAGCCGAACAGGAATCCACCGAGGGTGGCCACGCAGCTGATGAGGACGATGAATGCCGTGTTTTCGCCGCCGTGGGAGGCGATGCCGGGTTGGCGCTGGGACATGGATGAACCTGTTGGGAAGGGAGGCCGGCCATCCGACGCAGCCGGCTGACCCGCAGCGTCGCACAGGCCTTGCCCTGCCGCCAATGTCCGCCACGGCCGCGCCTGCCAGGCGCCCGATTTCCGCCCCGCGCCGACACTGGGGGCCAACCTGTTCTAGAATTGGCGGGTTCAGGAATCGATCCGCCCCCAGCCCATGCCCTTTGTCGTCACCGAAAACTGCATCAAGTGCAAACACACCGATTGCGTGGAAGTGTGCCCCGTGGATTGCTTCCACGAAGGCCCGAACTTCCTGGTGATCGATCCGGATGAGTGCATCGACTGCACCCTGTGCGAACCGGAATGCCCGGTCAACGCGATCTTCCCGGAGGACGATGTTCCTGCCGGCCAGGAGAGCTTCGTCGCCCTCAACGCCGAGCTGGCGAAGGAGTGGCCGGTGCTGACCGTGCGCAAGGACCCGCCTGCCGACGCCGGCGAATGGGATGGCAAGCCGGACAAGCTGAAGCTGCTGGAACGCTGAGAAGCGCCTGCTGCGACAACGAAAAAGGGCGCCTTGGGCGCCCTTTTCCATTTCCGGTAGCGCCGGGCCATGCCCGGCGGATCCTGGGCCGCGCTTCAAGCTCGCCGGGCATGGCCCGGCGCTACCCAAGGCAGGTGCGGACCAAGGCCCGCATCCACCCGACCAGCCCTTACTGCGCCAGCTTCGCCTTGAGCGCGGCGATCAGCTTTACCGGCGCTTCGGCCGTGGCCGGCAGGCCGCGCGGGTCCACCGCGGAGATGTAGGCGCCGGCATCGACGGCCACCACGCGGACCAGGAAGTTGCTGCCTTCGTAGGCCACGTCATACGAGCCCAGCAGCTGCGCGCGGCTGGCGATGGTCACGCCTTCCACGCCTTCCAGCGCGGTGCCGACCTTGGCGAAGGCCTCATCCTTGCCACCGGCGATGGTGAAACCCGTGTTGCCCACGGCCGGGGCCGCAGCCACCGGGGCCGCCGGCTTGGTCGCCGAGGAAAGGGTCGGCACCTTGTTGTCGCCGGTGGTGGCCGGCAGGTTCAGGTCCGGCGGCACTTCCAGCGGACGCATTTCCGGGGCCAGGGCGTAGTCGCCCTTGACGCCGCGCTTGAAGCAGCCGGTGGTGCCGGCAGCGACCGCCACAGCAAGCAGGGCATAGGACAGCACGCGGACGGTGGAAACGGATTGACGCATGTGAATCTCCTGGGTCAGACCAAGACGGAAGGTCAGTGGCTGGAAAGGGCTTCGAGGGCGGCGATGTCGCCGGCAAGGTGGTCGGCGGCCGCATGGTGCGGCGCCGACAGCGGCAGCAGCGGCAGGCGCAGGTCATGGCCGACACCGATGCGGCGCAGCAGCGCCTTGACCGGAATCGGGTTCGGTTCAACGCCGCAGAAATCGTGGAACGGCTGCAGGCGCGCGTCCCAGGATTCGGTGGCTGCATGGTCGTGCGCGGCGGCCAGTTCGCACATCCGGCGGTAGGCACCCGGAAGCACGTTGGAGCCCACGGAGATCAGGCCATCGATGCCGGCCCGGATCGAGCGCGCGGCGGTGCCGTCATCGCCACTGAGGACCGCGAACTTCGGGCTGCGCAGCGCCAGCAGCGCCTGCACCCGGCCGGTGTCGCCCACCGCCTCCTTGATGCCGACGATGTTGGGGTGGCTGGCCAGTTCGGCCACGGTCTCCGGCTGCATGTCGCAACCGGTACGGCCGGGCACGTTGTACAGCACGACCGGCAACCCGCCCTGGTCGGCGACCGCACGATAATGGGCAATCAGGCCGGCCTGGGTCGGCCTTACGTAAGGCGGGGTGACCACCAGTGCATGGCTGGCGCCAAGCGCGGCCGCACGACGGGTCTGTTCGATGGTTTTGGCAGTACCGGACAGGCCGGTGCCGGCCATGACCGGGATGCGGCCGCCAATGCGTTCGACCGCGCTGGCCAGCAGCAGGTCGTACTCGGCATCGGTGAGGGTTGCCGCTTCGCCGGTCGAGCCGGCAACGACAACGCCATGGACGCCACCTTCCAGTTGCAGGTGCAGCAGGCGCTGCCAACCGTCGGGATCGAGGGCGCCGTCGGCCCGGAACGGGGTCGCCAGCGCGGTGATGAGGCCGGAAAGGGACAAGGACGTGCTGCTCTTGGCTGGAAAGGGAAAACGCCCGCCACGAAAGGCCGGGGGCGACCTGAATGTTACTTGCGGCGCGAAAGCACGGGCAAGTATGCTGGACACCGGTGGATCCCCGCCTCTGGCGGGCATTCAGACTCACGCATGCATTACCCGGAATCGCCTTGACCGACACCACCCCGCGCCCCGCGCCGAGCGAAAACCACCTCCTGATCAACGCCTACACGACGCATCCGGAGTCCCCCCTGCTGCCCGTCACCCGCCGCATCGCCGACAGCGGCTGCAATCTGGTGGACGCACGGCTGGCCACGGTCGGCCGCGACGTCTCGGTCACCGCCCTGGCCACCGGCTCCTGGGACTCGGTGGCCAAGCTGGAGGCGATGCTGACCCGGCTGGAGCGCGAGGAAGGGCTGAAGCTGGTCTGGTACCGCACCGCCGCCAAGCAGGCGCAGTCCAACCTGCTGCCCTACATCGTCGAGGTGATCGCCGCCGACAAGCCGGGCATCCTGTTCCAGCTGGCCGATTTCTTCGACCGCCAGGGCATCACCATCGAGAACCTGCAGAGCACGCGCTACCGCGCCATGCAGACCGGTGCGGAAATGTTCAGCGCACAGGTCACCATCGGCGTGCCGGCCAACATGCATATTGCCGCGCTGCGCGACGATTTCCTTGAGTTCTGCGACCACCTGAACCTGGACGCGATCATGGATCCCATGAAGTTCTGATTCTTCGCGCGTCTCTCACGCGCGCGTGGCGTTTCATGTAGCTGTAATGGCAAGAACCCAGGCTCGACAGAAGGACCTCATGAACAACGGCGACACCCTGGACAGCACTACCCTCTCCCTGCCGCTGGCCCTGTCCGGCGGCGACCACGCCACCCTCGGCGACTATGCCGGCCAATGGCTGGTGCTGTACTTCTATCCCAAGGACAGCACGCCGGGCTGCACCACCGAAGGCATCGACTTCAACGCCCTGCTGCCGAAGTTCAGGAAGGCGGGCGCGGTGGTACTGGGCGTCTCGCGCGATTCGGTGAAGTCGCACGACAACTTCTGCGCCAAACAGGGCTTCAACTTCCCGCTGGTCAGCGATGGCGACGAAGCGCTGTGCAGCGCCTTCGACGTGATCAAGATGAAGAACATGTACGGCAAGCAGGTACGTGGCATCGAACGCAGCACCTTCCTGATTTCCCCCGACAGCCGCATCGTGCAGTCCTGGCGCAAGGTCAAGGTTGCCGGCCATGCCGATGCCGTTCTCGCCGAACTGAAGGCCTCCCAGTCCAAGTGAGTCCCACTGCCTACCGTGTCTGCCATCACCCTGCCCCGCTGCAGGCCGTGGTGGTTTTTCCCTGCCCGTAACCAGGAATCGACGATGACCCGAGGCAAGCGCATCTACGTGCTGGATACCAACGTGCTGATGCACGATCCCACCGCGCTGTTCAAATTCGAGGAGCACGACATCTACCTGCCCATGCAGGTGATCGAGGAGCTGGACAACGGCAAGAAGGGCACCTCCGAAGCCAGCCGCAACGCTCGCCAGGTGAGCCGTTTCCTCAACGAGCTGGTGCAGGAATCCGGCCTGGACAACCTGGCCGACGGCATTCCACTGCAGCGTCCCAATGGCCTGCAGCTGCGCGGCAAGCAGAGCGCCGGCAAGCTGCGCTTCCAGACCAGCCATTTCGACGCGGGCAAGAGCTTTGGCAAGGTCATTCCGGACAATGCCATCCTCGGCGCGATCCTGGCCCTCAAGGAAGAAACGCCGGACCTGCCGGTGGTGTTCGTTTCCAAGGACATCAACCTGCGGATCAAGGCCGCCATCGCCGGCATCGTGTCCGAGGACTACGAGAACGACCGCGCTCTGGACGATTTCAGCCTGCTCTACACCGGTGCCACCGAGCTGCCCGAAGACTTCTGGAAGCGCCACGGCGAGGATCTGCGCAGCTGGAGCGACAAGGGCCGCAGCCATTACGAGATCCAGGCGCAGGATGGCGAGGAGTGGTACCCGAACCAGTACGTCTACCTGCCCGGCGAAGACGAAGTCGAACTGCGCGTCAGCCGCGTAGTCGGCGACGGCAAGGTAGTGCTGTCGCTGGTCGATGATTTCCGCCACGGCAGCCATGCCGTGTGGGGCATCAGCGCACGCAACCGCGAGCAGAATTTCGCCCTCAACGCACTGATGGACCCGGAGATCGACTTCGTCACCCTGCTGGGTACCGCCGGTACCGGCAAGACCCTGCTGGCACTCGCCGCCGGCCTGGCGCAGACGATGGACCAGCAGCGCTACCGCGAGATCATCATGACCCGCGCCACGGTCAGCGTTGGCGAGGACATCGGTTTCCTGCCGGGCACCGAGGAAGAGAAGATGACGCCGTGGATGGGCGCGCTGACCGACAACCTGGAAGTGCTCACGCACAACCAGGAAGGCGGCACCTGGGGCCGCCAGGCCACCAACGACCTGCTCGCCAGCCGCATCAAGATCCGCTCGATGAACTTCATGCGCGGCCGCACGTTCCTGTCACGCTACCTGATCCTGGACGAGGCGCAGAACCTCACCCCCAAGCAGATGAAGACGCTGATCACCCGTGCTGGCCCCGGCACCAAGATCGTCTGCCTGGGCAACGTCGAGCAGATCGACACCCCGTACCTGACCGAAACCACTTCGGGCCTGACCTACGCGGTGGATCGCTTCAAGAACTGGCCGCATAGTGCGCACATCACCCTGCGCCGTGGCGAACGCTCGCGCCTGGCCGATTACGCTTCGGAGGTGTTGTGAACCGCTGCACCCGCCTGCTGCTGCCCACGGCTGCGATCGCCCTCGCAGCCGCGCTCGGCGCCTGCACCACCACGCGCGGCCCGGCCAGCGTGCCGACCGCCGAACGTACCGGACAATCCTGGGTGGTCACCCGCCCGATCATCGCCGCGCAGGTGCTCGACACCTGCTCGCGGCCCAGTCCAGGCCGCGAGGCGGGCCGGGTCAGCGGCTATTGGGCACCCAGCCGGCAGCAGATCGACCAACTGGAAGCACAGCTCTCGTCGCTGCAGGCACAGGTCCCGAAGGTGCTGGACTTCGACCGCCAGTACGTCGGCATCGAAAGCGCCGGCAAGCGGCTGATCTACGTCAACGCCTTCCATCTGCCCGATGGCAGCGGCATCAATCCGGCACGGGAAGCGATCCGCGTCTGCGACGGCGGCACGCAGTTCTGGGGCGCGGTGTTCGACCCCTCCAGCAATACCTTCAGCGAGCTGCAGTTCAACGGCGGCTTCGGCGGGCCCTGAGGGGCCTTGCCGATGGGAATACGCCTGCCCACCTGGGTCTGGATTGGTGCGGTCGCGCTCTCGTGCGTGGCCGGCATGGTCAACGTGGTCGGCTTCCTCGGCTTCGAGCATCAGGCGGTCAGCCACATGACCGGCAGCACCAGCCAGCTGGGCATGGCGCTGGCGCAGGGCGACTGGCGCGCGGTCGGCCATCTGTGGGGGCTGCTGATCGCGTTCTCACTGGGTGCGATGCTCAGCGGCCTGTTGATCCAGGACAGTACCCTGCAACTGGGCCGACGCTACGGCGTGGCGCTGGCCTTGGAGTCCGCGCTGCTGCTGGTGGCCATTCCGCTGTTCGAACGCCACCAGATCTGGGGCGCACTGGCCGCCGCCATGGCCTGCGGCCTGCAGAACGCGATGGCCACCACCTTCAGCGGCGCGGTGGTACGCACCACCCATCTCAGCGGCATGTTCACCGACCTCGGCATCGGCCTGGGCCACCTGCTGCGCGGATTGCCGCTGCAGGTACGACGCCTGACCCTCAGCGGCCTCATCATCAGCGGCTTCCTGGCCGGCGGCATCCTCGGCGCCTGGCTGTTCATGCGTTGGCAATATGACGCCCTGCTCGCCCCTGCCCTGCTGACCGGCCTGACCGGGCTGGGCTATGTGCTGTACCAGCAGTGGGCGCGCTGGCGGCATTGAGGTGAAGCGCATCCACGCATGGCGTGGGTCTACCTTCCCCTGCGGGACCACGGCACAATCGCTGGATGAGCCCGACCACCCCCGTTTCCGCCCTCACCATCGCCGGCTCCGACTCCGGTGGAGGGGCGGGCATCCAGGCCGACCTGAAAACCTTCGCCGCGCATCGCGTGCACGGCCTCTCCGCAATCACCGCACTGACCGCACAGAACACGCGTGGCGTCATCGCCGTGCATGTGCCGCCGATCGACTTCCTGCGCGCGCAGCTGGATGCCTGTTTCGACGATTTCGACATTCACGCGGTAAAGCTGGGCATGCTGGCCAACGCCGGCGTGATCAACGCCGTTGCTGACGCACTGGAGAAGCATCGTCCGCCGCACGTGGTGCTGGACCCGGTGATGGTCGCCACCAGTGGGGCGCGCCTGCTGGAAGACAGCGCATTGCAGGCCATGCGTGAGCGCCTGATCCCGCTGGCCACGCTGATCACCCCCAACACACCGGAAGCAGAACTGCTGGTCGGACGGAAGATCAGCAATGGCGATGACGCTGAGCGCGCGGCGTCAGCCCTGCTCGATCTCGGTGCCGGCGCCGTACTGCTGAAAGGTGGCCACCTGCAGGAAGGCAACCGCGTAATCGACCGCTACTTCGACGGCGTCAGCAACGAAGAATTCATCCACGCCCGCCTGCCACTGGATGCACATGGCACCGGCTGCACGCTGGCTGCGGCCATCGCCGCGCAGCTGTGCAATGGCCTGAGCCTGGCCAACGCCTGCGAAGCCGGCATCGATTACGTCGCACGCGGCCTGCAGCGGAGCCATGCCCCTGGTCGCAGCGAGGTGCGGGTGCTCGATCACTTCGGCGCGGCACCACACGCATGAACCTGGCGCCGCGCATCCTCG
Source organism: Stenotrophomonas sp. YJH_SMC_27 (assembly GCF_059369815.1). Lineage (NCBI taxonomy): Bacteria > Pseudomonadati > Pseudomonadota > Gammaproteobacteria > Lysobacterales > Lysobacteraceae > Stenotrophomonas > Stenotrophomonas sp. YJH_SMC_27. The sequence goes on from NZ_JCAFTA010000015.1 coordinate 77,482, forward strand.
CCGTACAGTGCGACGACGGCCATCGCTACGAAGTGATTGCCTGCGTGCCCGCGCACCCCATTGCGCGCCTGCTGTGGCTGCCCGCGCTGGGCGTGGCCGCGCGCCATTACCTGCCGTTGGCGCAGGCGCTGGCTGCGAAGGGCGTGGCGGTGTACCTGCACGAGTGGCGCGGCAACGGCAGCAGTTCGCTGCGCCCATCGCGCGCGCTGGACTGGGGCTATCGCGAGGTACTCGAACAGGATCTGCCAGGCAGCCAGGCCGTTCTGGCTGCAGCGGATGAAGAGGCTGGCACCCTGCCCTGGATCATCGGCGGCCACAGCCTTGGCGGGCAGCTGGCCTGCGTGCATGCCGGACGCCATCCGCAGCACTTCAACCGGCTGTGGCTGGCCGCCAGCGGCTCACCGTTCTGGCGTGGCTTCCCGCCACCACGCGGATGGCTGCTGCCGCTGGTCTACCGCTTTCTGCCGTGGATCGCGCAGCGCCAGGGCGTGCTGCATGGCCGTCGCCTTGGCTTCGGCGGCACCGAGGCGCGCGGCCTGATTGCCGACTGGGCGCGCGTGGGCCTGAACAACCACTACGCCGCGTCCGGCATGGACGAAGACCTCGATGCGCAGATGGCGCGCGTGCATGGCAGCGCGCAGGCGGTGCTGATGGAGCACGACTGGTTGGCCCCCACCGGATCGATGCAGACGCTGCTGGCGAAACTGCCGAATGTGGACGCGCAGCTGCGCGTGCTGTCCGCGCAGGAACTGGGCACGCGCGCCGATCATTTCGCGTGGCTGAAGGCGCCGGACGCCGTGGCTGACAGCTTTTTCATTCAGTTGGATGAAAATTTTCACAAAACTGTTGACGGTCCGCGCCGACATCCGCATAATTCCGCTCCTGTCGCAGGGCGCCCGTAGCTCAGTTGGATAGAGTACCTGGCTACGAACCAGGCGGTCGGGAGTTCGAATCTCTCCGGGCGCACCACTCGACAGGTTTCCGGCATCCGCCGCTGGAAATGCAGTAAAATTTGATTGTGTACCGCGCGCCCGTAGCTCAGTTGGATAGAGTACCTGGCTACGAACCAGGCGGTCGGGAGTTCGAATCTCTCCGGGCGCACCATACACAGTCAACACAACAAGTTTATGTAATTGGCGCCCGTAGCTCAGTTGGATAGAGTACCTGGCTACGAACCAGGCGGTCGGGAGTTCGAATCTCTCCGGGCGCACCATTACACCGAAACAGCAGGCCTCGGCCTGCTGTTTTTTTATGTGCGTTTTTCGGCAGGGCTGCGCCCTGCACCCGCCGAAGCAACAGCTATGGCCGAAGCAACAGCAACAGCAACAGCAACAGCTGGTGTTCCGTGGGTTGGCGGGGCGGCATGGACAGGCAGGACACGCCGTAAACCCATCCATGGGGGCTCGATGGCGGCATCCATGCCGCCAACGGTCCTGCCTGCCCATGCCACCCCACCTCTGACAGATTTCAGCGATCTGATGGATCCACGCCATGCGTGGATGAATCTCCATCGAGTTCAAGTATTTCGATAATTGATCGAAGAGCATCCACGCATGGCGTGGATCTACCGTGTCGACCAAGGTCGACACCTACCAACAGCAGCGGGACTCTGTCGAAGGCGGGGTGGGTCCGGTTGCGGGAGTGTCCGCGGCATGGATGCCGCGGCCAAGCCCCCATGGACGGGTTTACGGCGTCTCCCGCAACCGGACCCACCCCGCCATCCCTCAGGAAACCAGCTGTTGCTATTGCTGTTGCTTCGGCCATAGCTGTTGCTTCGGCGGGTGCAGGGCGCAGCCCTGCCAAACCCCTACCTTCTGGCCATTGCCTGCCACCACTGCGACAGCAGCTCCGGCCTGCGCAAGCGCTCGCGCCACCAACGCAGTGCGGCGCCGTCCTCGCCGGTGCGCCAGGCCAGCCAGAAGGTCTCTTCCGGCTTGTGCTCCTCCACCTCGCGGATCACCAGCTGGCCACGCGCCACCGCAGCGCGCGCGCACGGCTCGGGCAGGAAACCGAAGCCCACGCCTTCGCACTGCAGTTTCAGCTTGCTGGCCATGTCAGGCACCGTCAGCATCTCCTGCCCCATCAACAGGCCCACCGTGCGCGGCAGCAGCCGTCGTGCCGAATCGGAGACCGCGATCGCGCAGTGCTCGACCAGCTGCTCGCGACCCAGCACGCCAGGCACGTTGGCCAACGGATGTTCGGGCGCGACCGCGAATACGAACGCCACCGTACCCAGCGGCTCGACGACGTAGCCACCGCCGCTGGGGCCCTCGCCCGGCGCGCCGACCAGCAGGTCGGCACGGCGGTCCAGCAGGGCCTCCCAGGTGCCGGACAGGGCCTCGCCGATCAATCGCAGCCGGGTCGGTGCCTCGGCCTCACGAAACGCGGCGATGTCCGGGCCGAGCAGCCAGGTCGGAAACACCGAGTCCACCGCCAGCGTCAGCTCGGTCTCCCAGCCCGACGCCACCCGGCGCACCCGCAGTTCCAGCTCGCGGGCTGCACGCAGCAGGTGCCGACCCTCGTCCAGCAGCGCGCGGCCAGCTGCGGTCAGCTCGGCGCGCGGGCCAACCCGGTCGAACAGCTGCACGCCCAGGTCCTCCTCCAGCTTGGCCACGGTGTAGGAGATGGTCGAGGGCACCTTGTGCAGCGCCTTGCCAGCGCCCGCAAACGAGCCGCGGCGGTCGATGGCATCCAGGATCTGCAGGGCATCGAGGCTGAGCTTGAGCATTCGAATTTTTCGATGGTGGCTGTCAAAACTATCCGTTTTTAAAACCCCGGGCGCAAGCGGATACTTCTCTCCAACGGGGAAACACAGCGGCTACCGGTCCACCCCGCCCCATCGAAACCATCGAACAAGGAGATTCCATCATGCTGCAGATCCGCAAGAGCGCTACCCGTGGCCTGGCCGAGCATGGCTGGCTGTCCTCGCGCCATACCTTCTCCTTCGCCAACTACTACGACCCCCGCTACGTCAGCTTCGGCCCGCTGCGGGTGATCAACGAAGACAAGGTGATCGGCGGCCAGGGCTTCGGCACCCACGGCCACAGCAACATGGAAATCATCTCCTACGTGCTGGGCGGTGCGCTGGAACACAAGGACTCGATGGGCACCGGTTCGGTGCTGCGCTATGGCGACGTGCAGCGCATGAGCGCCGGCAGCGGCGTCACCCACAGCGAATTCAACCACTCGGCCGACGAGACCGTGCACTTCCTGCAGATCTGGATCTTCCCGGACACCGAGAACATCACGCCGTCCTACGAGGAGACCCACTTCGCGCCGGAGACCAAGTGCGGCCAGCTGCGCCTGATCGCCTCGCCGGACGGTGCCGACGGTTCGCTGCGCATCCACCAGGATGCCCGCATCTTCGCCACCATCCTCGATGGTGGCCAGAAGCTGCACCACGCGCTTGGCAACGGTCGTGGCGCCTATGTGCAGGTGGCGCGTGGCCAGCTGCAGGTCAACGGCATCACCCTGGAAGCCGGCGATGCACTGCAGGTCAGCGACGAAGCCCAATTGACGCTGGAAAACGGCAACGATGCCGAAGTGCTGGTGTTCGACCTGCCGCTGTAACCACAAGGCCCTCGATGCTGCTGAGCATCGGGGGCCTTTTCGTAGAGCCCGGCCTGCGCCAGGCGTGCTACAGGAGGAGTGTTACCCACCGATGGCGGCGCAGGCCTCCAGGATCAGCGCGGTCACTTCCTTCGGCTGCGAGGCCAGCGAGGCATGGCTGGCATCCAGCTCCAGCAGGCGCTTGGGCTGCATTCTTGCGGCCATGGCCTTCTGGTTTTCCGGTGCGATCATGCGATCGTGGCGGGACAGCTGGTACCAGCTCGGCCTGTCCTTCCACGCTGGATCGCTGACCGTATCACCGAACGTGCTGGCCAGCGGCGCCTTCTGGGTCACCGCCATCACCCGGCCCTCGTCCTCGCTCAGATCCTGGCAGAAGCTCTCATGGAACTTGTCCGCACGCAGCCACAGGTAGCCATCGCTGTCCGGTGCCAGGTTCGGCGCCGCCTCCGGCAGGTGCTGCTGGGTGATGCCACCGGGACTCTCGCCGGCATCAGGCGCGAACGCGGCGATGTAGACCAGGCCCTTCACATTGGCCTCGTTGCCGGCCTGGCTGATCACTGCGCCGCCGTAGGAATGGCCGACCAGCAGCACCGGACCGTCGATCTGCCGGATCATTTTCTGGGTGCGTCCTGCGTCGTCGGCCAGCGACGTGAGCGGCAATTCCACCGCCTGCACCCGGTCGTGGCCGTTGCGATGCAGTTCCAGGATCACCTTGGCCCAGTGTGCGGCCCCGCCCCAGAATCCATGGACGAGGAGGATGGTCGGTGTCGTGCTCATGTACGGATCTCCGGCAGCGGCCGGCGGGGTGCCGACCGTGCAGCCACTGTCCGTGAGTCGCGTTAATCACTGGTGACGTCCTCGCGTCATTGCAAACGTATGCGTCGAAGGTTGTCGCCCTTGGCACTTGCCGATTCTTCTTGGGAACGTTTTCATGACGATTCCCTGAAGCTTCGTATCGCGCATGACGCCTTCATCCCCACGTGCCCAGCAGCACGCCACCCGTGCCGCCTTCTTCATTCCCGGATTCGCCACCGCCGCGTGGGCGCCGATGGTGCCCTATGCCAAGGCCAAGGCCGGGCTGACCGATGCCAGCCTTGGTGCAGTGCTGCTGTGCCTGGGGCTGGGTTCGTTGCTGGCGATGCCGCTGGCGGGTGCGCTGACTGGGCGGCTGGGCTGCCGCCGGGTGATGGTGATCACCTGCGCGATGATGCTGTGCGCCCTGCCCTTGCTGGTGCTGGCGCCCTCGCCGGTGGCGCTGGGCGCGGCGCTGTTCGTGTTCGGCGCCGGCGTCGGTGCACTGGATTGTGCGATGAACATGCAGGCGGTCGCGGTAGAGCGCGACGCCGGGCGCGCAATGATGTCCGGCTTCCACGCCTTCTACAGCATCGGTGGCTTCGTCGGCGCCGGCTGCATGACCGGCCTGCTGATTCTGGGCACGCCGCTGTGGCTGGCCGCGCTGGCCTCAGTGGCAGTACTGCTGCTGGTTGCGGTTCTGTCGGCGCCGCACTGGCGCCCACAACGGATCCTGCATGAAGGCCCGCTGCTGGCGCTGCCGCATGGCGTGGTGCTGTTCATCGGCGTGCTGGCCTTCGTGGTGTTCCTCGGCGAAGGCTCGATGCTGGACTGGAGCGCGGTGTTCCTGGCCGAAGTGCGACAGGTGCCACGCGACCAGGCCGGTGCCGGCTTCGCGTTGTTCACCCTGGCGATGACCGCGATGCGTCTGTTCGGCGACGGCATCGTCGAGCGCCTCGGCCGCACCCGTACCCTGGTCTTCGGCGGCATCACCGCCGCAACAGGCTTCACCCTGGCCACGCTGGTGCCCTCGTTCCCGGTGGCGCTGGCCGGCTACGTGCTGGTCGGGCTGGGCTGCGCCAACATCGTGCCGGCACTGTTCTCGATGGCCGGCCAGCAGCGGGTGATGCCGGAGAGCATCGCCATCACTGCAGTGACCACACTGGGTTACGCCGGCATCCTCGCCGGCCCGGCGGCGATCGGCGCAGTGGCGCATGCCACCAGCCTCGGCTTTGCCTTCCTGTGCGTAGCCGTACTGCTGCTGGGCGTAGCTGCCTCCGCCCGCTCACTGGCCCGACGCGTGGCCTGACAAAAAAAGGGGACGGAGGGGATTAAGTCGCATCTGCCACGGGTGTGCTGCAAGCGACTTAATCCCCTCCGTCCCCTTTTTCAGCCGTGTGCCAGCCATTCGGCCTGGGCCGGCAGCTGCGGCGCCGGGCATGCGCTCTGCGGGTGGTGCTCGTCGCGCGCCATCCAGTCGTCAACCACTCCGGCCAGCAGATCCAGCCGCAGCGGCAGGGTGATATGGTCTTCGCCGCGCATCTCGATGTAGTGCGCGCGCGGGTTGGCCTGGGCCAGTTCGCGGCCCTGGCTGACGGGTATGTGCTGATCGCCCTGCCCGTGCAGCAGCAGCACGCAGGCGCGGGTATCGGCCAGCGCACGCGCGACGTCGACGCGGTCCAGATCGACGTCGATGCGACGGCTGGCGTCGGCGATCACCTGGTTGATGTCCTGGCCGCCGTAGCGCCAGCGCGCGTACGACGCCATCGCCTGCGCCTTCAGGCCTTCCGGCTGCAGCCCCATCAGGTGCGGGATCATCGTGCGGATGGCCACGCCGGCGTTGGCGAAGGACTCCATCGCCACCACGCCTGCTATCTGATCGCCCAGCTTGTCGGCGGTGAACACTGCCGTGGCGGCGCCGTAGGATACGCCGAACAGGTACAGCGGGCCGGTCACTTCACCGCGTGCGCGCAGCTCGCCGATCACATCGACCACATCGTCAGATTCGTAAGTGCCATAGCCGGACGGCCCCGCACCGGACTGGCCATGATTGCGCAGGTCGAGCGTGACCACGCGGTAGCCGGATTCAGCCAACTGTAGCGACCACGGCAACATCGAATCGCCGTTCATCATCCAGCCGTGCAGCAGCACCACGGTACCGCGCGGTGCCTGCGCGCGGAACGGCCGCGGTACCGCCAGGCTCAGACCGGTATCCAGCGGCAGGCCGTTCTCGTGGCGCTGCGGCAGGTAGTGGTAACGCGCGCCGTAATCGCCCGGATCAAACACACGCCAGAAGATCGGCACGCCATCGCGGCCCCGCGCAAAGCCGTGGCGGTTGGGCAATTCGGCGATGGCCGCGGCGATGCGCGGGCGATCGAGCAGGGTCGACACGCCACCTGGCGCGATCAGCCGATCGGCGAGCGAGGTGGACGAGGCATTGAGCGAGGAGGAGCATGCAGCCAGCCACAGGCCGGCGCACGCCAGCAACAACAGCAGCAGGCGCTTCATGGGCAATCGAGGATGGGTGCGACAGCGTGGCAGGTTAGCGACGCGGGCGTGGACCATCTATCGCGCGCAGATGACGGCTTGATGACAATCCGGGATCGATTCAGGTTGTCACAATGGCGCGATTGACCTCGGCATTGATCCGGATCAATGAATACGCCGGCACGATTGCCCACAGTGCCGCCATGCGCACCTCGTTCAAGCTCGCCATTGCCCTGGTCGCCACGCTGGCCGCCGCCTACGGCGTCGCCCGCACCACGCCCTACTGGTTCGCACCGCGACAGGCCGCGCAGGTCGACATCCACGATCCGGCATTGATCGCGCAGGGACAATACCTGTCGCGCGCCGCAGACTGCGCGGCCTGCCACACCGCACCGGGTGGCAAGCCGTTCGCCGGTGGCCTCGGCATGCAGACGCCGATGGGCACGATCTACTCGACCAACATCACGCCCGATCCGGACACCGGCATTGGTGCCTACGACTACGCCGACTTCGAGCGCGCGGTACGTCGCGGCATCCGTCACGATGGCCAGCCGTTGTATCCGGCCATGCCGTACGCCTCGTACGTGATCGCCAGCGACGCCGAGATCAAGGCGCTGTACGCCTACTTCATGGGCTCGGTGCAGCCGGTGAAGCAGAACAACGCCGACAGCACGATCCCGTGGCCGGCAAACATGCGCTGGCCGTTGGCCTGGTGGCAGCTGCTGTTCGCACGCCCGCGCACGTTCAACCCGGATCCGTCGCTGGATGCCAGCCAGCAGCGCGGCGCCGAACTGGTGGAAGGCCTGGCCCACTGCGGCGCCTGCCACACGCCACGCGGCCTGGCCTTCCAGGAGAAGGTCATGGCCGATGATGGGGGCCGGCAGTTCCTTTCCGGCTCGGTGCTGGAAGGCTGGTATGCGAAGAACCTGCGCAATGAAGCGAGCGGCCTGGCCAGCTGGAGCGAGGGCGAGATCGTGGACTTCCTGCGCACCGGACGCACCGATCGGTCGGCGGCCTTCGGTGGCATGGCCGACGTGGTCGAGCACAGCACGCAGTACCTGTCCGACGCTGACCTGCTGGCGATGGCCCGCTACCTGAAGCAGCTGCCCGCCCGCGAAGGACGCAGCGCACAGTGGTCGCCCGGCAGCGACACGACCACCGCCGCACTGCGCAGCGGCGACTACCGCGTGGCCGGTTCGCTGGCCTATGCCGAGCACTGCCAGGCCTGCCACCGCGCCGACGGGCGCGGCATGCCGCGCGTCTATCCGGCCCTGGCCGGCAACTCGATCGTGTTCGCTGACGATCCCAGCTCGCTGGTGCAGGTGACCCTGATCGGTGGCCGCACGCCGCATACCCCGCACGACCGCATGGCCTTCACCATGCCCGGCTTCGAACAGCTGCCGAACGCGCAGCTGGCACAGATCCTGACCTTCATCCGCAGCAGCTGGGGCAACCAGGCCAGCGCAGTGAGCGAGGTCGACGTGGCACGCATGCGCCGGGTGGTGCGCGACAAGCCAGTGCACTACGTTCCGCAGGAGTCCGCACGATGAAACGTTCGCGCAAACGCTCCCGCCTGCTGATCGGCAGTGCGATCACCCTCGTGCTGCTGGCCGGCGCCGGTACCCTCGCTTACCGCCATCTGTACCCGGACCTGGATACCGCCGTGGCCAGCACGATCGATATCCTCGATGCACAGGGCAAGGTGGTCGGCCACTACCGTGCACCCAGCGCCGAAGAAATCGCCGGGCTCGGCAATGCCGAGTCGGTGATGCTCGGCCGCCGCCTCCTCAACGAGACCGCACGGCTGCTGCCGGACAACGTCGGCAACGATCTGAACTGCAACTCGTGCCACATGGCCGAAGGCAAGCGGCCGTTCGGCAATCACTACTTCAACACCGGCGGCGGCGCCTATCCGCGCTACATGCCGCGTCCGGGCAAGGTGATCGGGCTGACCGAGCGCATCAACGGCTGCCTGCAGCGTTCAATGAACGGCAAGCCGCTGCCGAAGGACTCGCCGCAGATGCGTGCGATGCTCGACTACATGGCGTGGCTGAGCAGCCCTGTGCCAGTGGGTGCAAGGGTGGCTGCCCCCAGTGAGGGGCCCATCGACAGCACGCTAACCCCGGACCCGATCCGTGGCCAGGCGCTGTACGCCGTGCAGTGCGCTGCCTGCCATGGCGACAATGGTGAAGGCCGGCGCGACGCCAGCGGTGACATCGCGTTCCCGCCGCTATGGGGCGACCACAGCTTCAACATCGGCGCCGGCATGGCGCGCCTGTACAAGGCCGCCGGTTTCGTCAAACACAACATGCCGCCGGCAGTGACCCGTGAACCGCCACTGGGCCAGCAGGTGATGCCCGACCAGGATGCGGTGGACATCGCCAGCTACTTCATCAACCAGCCACGCCCGGACTTCGCCAACAAGGCCAAGGACTGGCCGCGCGACCCGAAACCCAAGGACGCGCGGTACTGAGCAGAAGCCATTGGAACCGGCCGTCACACAACACGGTTCCTGCTTCGCCGCGTCATGCCGATGTCATGGGCGCTGCCGACACTCCGGGGCTTCCCTCCCCTGAAGGTCCGGTTTCAATGCGAACGTTTGCGCGTTTTCCCCGTATCTCGCTGCTTGCCGTGCTGATCGCCCCCGCCCTGGACGCCCTCGCAGAAGCACCGCAGGGCGATACGGGCGAAGCGCACAGCAGCGATGCCCGTACCCTGGACCAGGTACAGGTGATCGGCCAGGCCACCAGCTACGCCAAGACGTCGGTGCGCGCAGAAACACTGAACCGGCAGACGGTGATGAGCAGCGTCAACGATGCGCTGAACGAAGTACCCGGCGTGGTGGTCAGCGAGGCCGACGCCACCGGCTCGTCGGTGTGGGGCACGCAGATCAGCATGCGCGGTTTCGTCACCAATCGTGATACCCAGCAGATCGGCACCACCATCGACGGCCTGCCCAACGGCGGCTCAGGTTACGGTGGCGGCTCGCTGGCCAACCGCTACATCGACACCCTCGACCTGGAGACGGTGGAAGTCAGCCAGGGCACCGCTGACATCTCCTCGCGCTCGAACGAAGCACTGGGCGGCACGCTCAACTTCCTTACCAGCGACCCGCTGCAGGACAGCCGCCTGCGCTTCGTGGTCGGTGCCGGTGACAACGAGGCGCGCAAGTACTACGTGCGCTACGACACCGGCCTGCTCGGCGGCCACACCCGCGCGTGGGTCAGCGCCTCCTCGTCGAAGGTGCACGACTGGATCGACGGCACCGGCCACGCCAGCAACAACCACATCGCCGGCAAGTTCATCACCGAACTGGATCGCTGGACGCTGGCCGGCTACCTGTCCTACAACGATGCCGACGAGCCCGAATACACCAGTGTTTCGCCGAAGGGCTTTGCCACCCATCCGGATCGCGACAACCTGGTCGGCACCCTCACCGGCATTCCCTATCTGGACCAGAACTTCCGTTCGGGCTCGCGTGCGCTGCGCGAGAACACCTTCGGTTACCTGCGTGCGGCCTTCGACGGCGGCAACGGGTTCAAGGCCTCGGTGGCCGCCTACGGGCACCGCATGCAAGGTCGTGGCGACTGGCTTCCACCCTACCTGGCGCAGGTCAGCGATGAGGGTGCGGGCCGCCCCGAATCGGAATATCTGGGTGGCAAAACCGTGTCCGGCGGCAGCAACCGTGGCCAGATCTTCTTCGTCAATCCCGATGGCAGCGCCGCGCAGCGCCTGGCCAGCTGCACCCCGCGCCTGGGCTTCACCGCCGAGTACGATCCGAACTGCTACGCGGGCAACGTGCTGGGCGCGCAGTCCTACCGCCACACCCACTACGACAACGACCGCATGGGCGTGACTGCCGACGTCGAATGGCGGCAGACCTTCGGCGCAGTCGACAACACGCTGCGTGGCGGCCTGTGGGTGGAGAAGCTGGACCGTTCGGCACGCCGTGACTGGCACCGCCTGCTCAACGTCGGCCAGGATATCGCCTTCGACCACCAGCCGTACTGGGTGCAGTTCGAGGACAAGTACAAGGTTGACGAACAGATGTACTACGTCGAGGACGTGGCCCGCTTCGGGCCGTTCAGTGCCCGCCTGGGCGTGAAGCAGTTCTTCGTCGACCAGTCGCGCCGCCGCGTGATCGGTGCCAGCGAGCACGTCAAATCCGATTCCAGGTCCGATCCACTGTTGTCCACCGGCGTCACCTGGGCACCGGGTGTGGAAGGCATGGAGCTGTTCGCCGGCTTCTCGCAGAATTTCGCCGCCATTCCTTCAGGCGTACTTGGCGAGACCGACCCGCAGCGCTTCCGCAATGTCGAACCGGAGACCGCCGACAACATCGAAGTGGGCATGCGCATCAGCCGCTGGCCGCTGACCGCCTCGGTCACGCTTTACAACATCAAGTTCGACAACCGCATCGTCTACCTGCCGGCGGGCTTCGTCAGCGGCATCGACTACCTGGGCGAGACCGACGGCGTCTATGAGAACTTCGGTGGCGTGGAAAGCAACGGCCTGGAAGCCGCGTTCGGCTATGGGTGGAACAACGGCTGGCGGATCAACGCGGCCTACACCTACAACCGCTCCAAGTACCTGGGCAGCGGCAGTGCCGCGCGTGATGCCCAGCTGGGCATCGTCGACGGCGCCAAGGTGATCGGCCAGCCGGAGAACACCCTGGTGCTGTCGGCCGACTGGCAGGGCGCCAACTGGAACTTCGGCCTGTCCGGCCGTTACCTGGGCACGCGCTACCTTGATGCCGCCAACGTCAACACGCTGCCCTCGGCCACCGTGTTCAACGCCAACATCGGCTTCGACCTGCAGGGGCTGTCGCCGCGCCTGAAGGGCATGGGTGCCAACCTGGTGGTGAGCAATCTCACCGACAAGCGGTATCTTGCAGGGGTGGACGGCCGCGACAACGCCTTCATCGGCGCCCCGCGCACCGTCGGCATCTCCTTCCGCGTGGACCTGTGAGTGAGCCCGTGACCGATATCGGCCGACGCCGGTTGTTGCAGGCCGGCGTTGCCGCCGGCCTTTCTCCGCTGCTGCCCAGCATCGCCCGGGCCGCAGCGATCGCCCCTGCCGCGCAGACGCGCAGCCTCGAAGACCTGCAGCACATCGTGGTGTTCATGCAGGAGAACCGTTCGTTCGACCACTACTTCGGCACGCTGCCGGGGGTACGTGGCTTCGGTGATCGGTTCGTCGCCCCGGCCGCCGCGCTGCAAGCAGGTGGCCGCACCCGCAGCCTGTGGCTGCAACCCGATGCCAGTGGCACGCGGGCGATCGCACCGTTCCCGCTGGATACCGCCGCGCACTTCGGCTACATGCGGGTGGAAGGCACGCCGCACACCTGGCCAGACGCCCAGCGTGCCTGGGACCACGGGCGCATGGGGCACTGGCCGAAGGCCAAGCAGAACCACTCGATGGGCTACTTCCAGCGCAGCGACCTGCCGTTCCAGTTCGCGCTGGCCGATGCCTTCACGATCTGCGATGCGTACCACTGCGCCATGCAGGCCGGCACCAACCCGAACCGGGTGTTCCTGTGGACCGGCCAAAACGATGCACAGGCCCGTGCCGGTGGCCCGGTGATCGCCAACTCGCATGACAACTTCCCCGAACACGGCGGGCATCCGGCGTCGTACCGCTGGACCAGCTATGTCGAGCGCCTGCAGAACGCCGGCGTATCCTGGCAGATCTACCAGGACATGGCCGACAACTTCACCGACAACCCGCTGGCCGGCTTCGAGGCGTTCCGTCGTGCCTACAGCGCGGCACCCGGACATGATCCGCAGCTGCGCGCACGCGCTGTCAGCACCCGTGGCCTGCCACAGCTGCGCCAGGACGTACTCGACGGGCGCCTGCCTCAGGTCAGCTTCATCATCGCCGATGCCGCCGGCAGCGAACATCCCGGCCCGTCCAGCCCGGCCCAGGGCGCGGCCTATACCGCGCGCGTGCTGGATGCGCTGACCGCCGATCCGGAAGTGTGGAGCCGCACCGCCCTGCTGCTGATGTTCGACGAGAACGACGGATTCTTCGACCACATGCCGCCACCGGCCCCTCCCTCACCGGTGAACGGTGGATGGGCAGGTGCCTCGTCGGTCAGTACCGAGGGCGAGTATCACCGTCATCCCGCACCGGGCGACGAGAAGTACGATGCCGCCGAACTGCGCGGGCGCCCGTATGGTCTCGGTCCGCGTGTGCCGCTGTACGTGATTTCGCCGTGGAGCCGCGGCGGCTGGGTCGATTCGCAGGTGTACGACCACACCTCGGTCATACGCCTGATCGAACGTCGCTTCGGCGTGGCCGCACCGGACATCTCGCCGTGGCGCCGTGCGGTCTGCGGGGATCTGAGCAACGCGTTCGACTTCGCCCAGCGTGATACCCGTCCGTTCGTGCGCGGCCTGCCGGACATGAGCGCGGTGGCCGCGCGTGCCGCCGCCCTGCCGGGACGCACCGTGCCCACGCTGCCAGAGGGGCTGAAACCAGCGAAACAGGAAAGCGGTGTACGCCCGGCGCGTGCCCTGCCCTACCGGCCGCAGGCATCGATCGCTGCGGTCGACGCTGCGGGCGTGGACCTGACGTTGTCCTGCGAAGGCGCAGCGGCTGTGCTGCATGTCTACGACCGGCTGCGGCTGGATGCGGTGCCACGCCGCTACACGCTGCTGCCCGGTAGGCCGCTGCGCGAGCGCTGGCCGCTGGATGCCCAGGGCCGCTATGACCTGTGGTTGCTCGGCCCGAACGGCTTCCACCGCCACTTCCAGGGAGCGGCCACGGGTCCTGCCGTGCAGGCTTCAATCGATCGCGTCGATGACCAACTGCGGCTCCGCCTGCGCAATCTGGGTGACAGTGCACAGCAGGTGCGCGTGCACGGCGGCGCCTATGCAGGACACATGCCCGAACAGACATTGGCGCTGCCCGCACATGCGCAGACTTCATTGGCGTGGGATGCTACGCCTACCGCCGGCTGGTATGACCTGCGCGTCAGCGCGGGTGGGAGTGTGCTGCGTTTGGCCGGCCGCGCCGAGGATGGGCGCCCCGGCACCAGTGACCCGGCGATGGGCACCGAGCCGCTGCGGTTCGAGCACGATTGAAGAATCCGTGTAGAGCCGAGCCCATGCTCGGCTGCTTTCGCCCTGGTCGCATTGCCCCGAAAAAAGCAGCCGAGCGTGGGCTCGGCTCTACAGCGCAGACCGGTAGATTCAGGCCTCCTGCAGCCCCGGCCGGCCGTGCTCCACCGCGTAGCGCTTCCAGCTCTGCATGGTACCGTTCGGTCGCATCACCGTATCCAGCGTCTTCATGTCGCCGATCCACGCATCGCGGGTGACATCGCACAGCACGTAGCCACGCTTGTCGGTGGTCGCCTTCAGGTAGGGGCTGTGGGCAAGCTGGTTCCTGGCATACGCGTCCACACCCTGGCCATCGGCGCCGGAGGTGATCGACGTGGCGAGGAACTCGCTGGAGACCACGCCCGAGTCACGGTGGTCCTGCACCAGATCGCTGGCATAGTGGCGATGCGCGTCGCCGCAGGCGGTCACCACGTTGCCGAAGCCCACCTTCTCGATGTGGTCGAGCAGGCGCCGGCGGCTGTCCAGATAGCCCGACCACTGATCGTCGGACGACTGCACCACCCCATCCTTCTCGCGCATGTAGTTGCCCAGCGCCACCTGGTGGGCGATGGTGTGCCAGCGCGGTGCGGCATCGGCCAAGCCGTCGAACAGCCAGCGCTCCTGCTTCGCCCCCACAATGCTGCGCTCCGGCGATTCCACTTCCTCACGCAGCGCCATGCTCACCTGCTTGCTGCGGTACTGGCGGGTGTCGAGCAGGTGCAGATCCATCAGCGTGCCGTAGCGTGCGCGCCGGTACATCTGCATGTGGCCATCGCGCGGGAATGCCGAACGGCGCAGTGGCATGTTCTCGTAGTAGGCCTGGAACGCCTGTGCGCGGCGCAGCAGGAATACTTCGCTGGGCGTGTCATCCTGGTCTTCGGCGCCGGCCCAGTTGTTGTCCACTTCATGGTCGTCAAAGGTGACGAACCACGGTGCCGCCGCATGCGCGGCCTGCAGGTCGGCGTCGCTCTTGTACTGGGCGTAGCGGCGGCGGTAATCATCCAGCGTGTAGATCTGCGGGCCGACGTGGTTGCGCAGGTTGGTGAACGGCTGTCCGTTCATCTTCCGCAGGCCCGGCTGGCTTTCGCCTTCGTAGATGTAGTCACCGTAGTGGAAGACGAAATCGAGTGGTTCCTCGGCGATGCGTCGCCACGCGGTGTAGTGGCCTTCTTCGTAATGCTGGCAACCGGCCACCACGAAGCGAACGCGATCCACCGCTGCCGTGGCTGCCGGCAGCGTGCGCGTGCAACCCACTGCGCTGGCGTGGCCGCCTACGGTGAAGCGGTACCAGTAGGGCCGTCCGGGCGCCAGCCCGTCCAGCTCCACGTGCACCGCGTGGCCAAGTTCGGGATGCGCCATTGCCGAACCCTGGCGTACCACCCTGCGCATGCCTTCGTCTGCTGCCAGCTGCCACTCGACCACCATCGGCCGGGCAGGCATGCCACCGCCGAACACCAGCGGCTCGGTCGCCAGCCGTGTCCACAGCACCATGCCATCGGCCGAGGGATCACCCGAGGCCACGCCCAGGGTGAAGGGCGTGTTGGCAAAGCGCGGCTTGGCCAGCAGGTTGCGCGGGTTCAGCGCGGTGGCATCGGCCTGCGCGGCCAGCGCGTGTGCCGTGCCCATCCAGGCGCCGGCAGCAGACAGGCCGGCCAGGGCCAGGAATCGCCTGCGATTGATCGTATCCACGGCGCTGCCCTCAGTTGTAGATGATGTGGAAGTAGAAGAAGCGGCCGTAGTCGTCGATCTCGGTACGGAAGCGCCCATTCGGGCCGGTGCTGTAGGTCGGCTGGGTGTTGAACAGGTTCTTGGCTTCGTACTTCAGCGTCACGTGCCTGCCGACCTTGTGGCTGAAGGCCATGTTGAACGTCATGTACGGGTCGTAGTACGAATCCAGCCATTCGGTGTCACCGAAGTCGACCAGCATCCGGCTGCGGTAGGTTCCGGAAAGGCGCAGCTGCGCGCTCCTCCACGGCATGCGCCAGATCACCGAACCATTGAGCGACCAGTCCGGCTGGTACAGCAGGCGATCCAGGCGGCGCGCGGTGCCATCACTGATGCGGTAGTCGGTCTGCCCTTCCAGCCGCGTGGCGTTGAAGTACATGTCGAAGCGCTGGCGGCCCCACTGCAGGTTGCGGTTGGCCACCGCGAACTCGACACCGCGCAGCTTCGACTCATCGGTGTTCATCGGCTGGGTGACCCGATAGTGGGTATCACCCACGTTCTCGAAGGTGGTCAGGGTGTAGATGTCGTCCTTGATCACCTTGTCGAACAACGCCACCGAGACCAGGCCGTTGTTGCCGTTGAAGTACAGGTCCCATGCAAGGTCGATGTTGGTGGAACGGCGCGGCTGCAGATCGGCATTGCCCTGCTTGATGGTGCAGAAGCCCCTGCCCTCCTCGTCATCGCCACAGCTGGTGCTGGTGGCCTGGGCGATGTTGCTCGGCGTCGGCCGGCCCAGCGTGCGGCTGGCGGAGAAGCGCAGGCGCTGGTCCTCGGTGAGCTTGAAGGTTGCGTTCAACGAGGGCAGCAGGTTGTTGTAGCCACCGCTCGTGTTGCGGAACGCAGAGCTATAGGTAGCGCCGCCATCATCGCTGAACGGACTGTAGGCATCGAAGCGGGTGTGGTCGTAGCGCAGGCCGCCGATCAGCAGCAGCCGGTCCCAGGCGTAGTGCGCGGATACATAGGCATTGGTGATGTCCTCCACGTACTTGTAGTCGCTGGTGAAGTTGGCATTCGGATACGCCGCATTGTTGCTGCCCAGTTTCGGCAGCAGTTCCTCGGTCCACTTGCGGTTGTCGATCAGCGGGAAGCCGGGCACGCTGCCCAGCAGTGTCGAACCCGGATACAGGTAGTCGTTGAGCGTGGCGCTGCTCTTGAAGTAGTCGAAGTCGATGTCCTGCCAGATCTTCAGGTGGCGGTACTCGGCGCCGGTGGCCAGGCCGAAGCCACGCGCATCGGCGTCGATGTTGTAGCTGAAATCGGCGCGCAGGTTGTCGATGCTCTCCTTGGCATCGCGCGGGGAGACGTAGGCCTGCGCCGGATTGAGCTTGAACGCGGAGCTGGTCAGCAGGCTGGAATCGGACACCGCCACCGCGTTGGGGAACCCATGGCTGTCGTTCTCGTAGTCGACGAACAGATTGCTGGGGTAGGCGCGCACACCCCAGTAGACCTGGTTGTTGTGGAAGGTCTCTTCGGTATGTCCGCCACGCAGGGTCAGCCGCGAACGGTCGCCCATGTCCCAGTTGAAACTGGCGATGGCACCACGGTTGCTGCGGTCCCAGCGGTCGTGACGGTTCTTGATGTAGATGCTGTTGATCTGGGTGGTGCCGCTGTCCTCGGTCTGGTTGCGGATCGGGAACTTGGCATTGCCGTACAGATCGGTCTTGTTCATCGTCGAGTTCTCGTAGAACCGGTACGAGTACAGCAGCAGCGATGCGTAGAACGGATCATCCGAGGGCTTCCACTCAAGCTTGGCGGAGCCACCGAAGTTGGTGATGAAGTTGGTATAGGTGCCGGTGCTGAAGTTGCCAGGCGCACGCAGCCCGTTCCAGCCCTTGGCCTCGTCCGGACCGGTGGTACCGTCGGTGAGGTATTTGCCAGCGTCGTTGTAGTAGTAGTTCGACTCCACCCAGCGCTTGACGCTGTTGCGTGAACGCTGCTCGTAGCGTGCCACCGCAACGATGCCGAACTCCTGGTCGGCGCCGAACTGGTTGGAGAACACCATCTTGGCGCTCTTGCCGAAGTGGCCCAGAGTCTCGTGGTTGCCGCCTGCGCTGCGCTCGACGTTGGTCTCGGCGGTGGAATAGATGCCCGCCACATCGGCAAACACGTACTTGCCGGACCGGTCGAAAGCACTGCGGCTGATGATGTCGATCACGCCGCCGATCGCATCCGGTGCCTGCTCCGCACTGAAGCTCTTGTAGATGTCGGTACGGGTGCCGATGTCGCTGGGAATCAGCTGCAGGTTGTTCATTCGCTCGCCGGAGCCACTGCCTCCCACGCTGGCAATCGCGATGCCATCGATGGTGGTGTAGTTGAGGTTGGCCTGTACGCCGCGCACGGTCACGTAACGTGGCTCGCCGGCATCCTCCACCGCACTCAGGCCTGGAGCGGCCATCAGGCTCTCGGCCAGGGTCTCGTCGCCGTAGCTGTCCATCTCGTCGTACACCACCGAATCCTTGATCACCGGTGAGCGCTTCTTCTGGTCGATGACCTCATGTGCAGCAATCACCTTCACCGTGTCCAGGGTCGGCGCCACCATTGCCTCGGCCTCGCGCGGCTTCGGCGCGGCCGGCTTCGGTTGGTTGCGTGCTGGCGCCGGATCGATGGCGATGACATTGCCATCCACCACGGTGTACCCCAGGCCGGTACCGGCCAGCAGCGCGTCCAGCGCCTGCCTGACGGTGGCACCGCGCGGCACCGCACCGGCCATGCGGGCATCACCGCCGGCCGAGTACAGGAACTGCACCCCGGAACTGCGCGACAACTGCTCCAGCGCACGCGCCAACGGCTGCGCCGCGATCGGCGTGGATACACGCGCCTCCAGGCCATCGGCACCGGCGGCGAAGGCCAGCGGCACGCTGCAGGGAGACAGGGCGAGGATGATCGACAGGTAGAGCGTGTTGCGCATCACGGGTCCTTGGAAGAGAGAGAAGGCAGCAGGCGCCGCTGCGTGGCTCGGCAGCGGCTTCTCCCAAGTAAGAGCCCGCATCCACCGAAGTGGAGAACGCGGATTCGATGAATTTTTTTTGACAGTCCACGGCCATGTCGGCCTCAGCGACTGCCAACCCGCACGGTGTCGCCTTCGCGCCTCACCACGAAACGCGGGTCGCGTTCGAGGAAGGCTTGCAGTGCACCGATGCGATGCGCATCGAGACTGCCCGACAACCGTGCCGATGCCGCGCCTTCGTCCAGCACGCGGACCTGCACCTGGTTGTGCCGGTTGAAGGCAGCGGCCACCTCGTCCAGCCGCTCATCCAGGAAGGACACCTTGCGTTGCTGCCAATCCAGCAGCATCGACAATGGCAGGTCCAAGGACTCGACCGCATGGCTGCCCGCGTCGACCTGCACCACTCGGCCTTCGCCCAGTTGCGCAAGACGCCGGGCGTCCGCACCCTGGCTCCAGATCTCCACCTCGCCGGAAACCACGCCGATGCGCGTGCTCTGCAACCGTCGGGACACATCGAACACCGTGCCGATGTCCCGGATCTCCAGGCCGTTCACCTGCACCTCGAACGGACGGTGGTCACGGGCGATATCGAACGTGGCCTCACCCTGCAGCAGCTCCACCTTGCGGCTGAACCAGCCCATGCGTACCCGCAGGCGGCTGTCCGCGTTGAGCCGCACCTGGGTCTGGTCGGGCAGCACCAGGTCGCGAAGTTGGCCCTGTCCGGCACTGTAAAGCTGCTCGGTGGGCATCACCTGCGGAACCAGGCCCGCGCCGAGCAAGGTGATACAGGCTGCGGCAGCTGCCACCCACCAGCGCGCACGACCGCGCCGCGGCACAGCGCGCGGCGGCGCGTGCACGCCACCGAACAGCGGCACCACCTTGGCCGACGTCGCCTCCCGCAGCGGCGGCGCCTCGTCAGCCAACGACGATTGCAGCGCTTCGCCCACCTGCTGGTGCAACGAGAGCACGCGCAAGTAGGCGCGCACATGCTCCGGCGAGCGCTTCATCCAGTCCAGGAACGCGAGGCGCCCGGCCTCATCCAACGGCCCCTCGCGGTTGCCCAGGAACCAGTCCATGGCCTCGCAGGCGATCGTGTCGTCGGCCACGGGCGATGAGGTCCGGTTCATGTGAGCTCCCTGGCGCCCAGCGCCTTCCTGCAGGCCTCCAGCCCCTTGCCGATGTGCTTGCGCACCATGTGCACCGACACCTGCAGCTGCCGGCTGATTGCCGGGCAGTCCAGTCCGTCGCGGTAGTGCAGCTCCATCACCCGCCGCGTGGTTGCCGGCAGTCGTGCGATGGTGCTGCGGATATCGTTCCAGCGCTGCGCACGCTCGAAATCACCTTCGATGTCTTCTTCGCTTTTCAGCACTTCGGCCAGCAGGTCGACGTCTTCCAGCGGCGGCAGCGACGACCGCGCGCGCGCATGCTCGCGCGCCAGGTTCGCCGCCACGGTGAACAGGTAGGCTTCCGGGTTCTCGACCGCATCGGCATCTTCGCCGGTGCTGCGCAGCAGGCGCAGGTAGACCTCCTGCGCCAGGTCTTCGGCATCCTCGCTGGCCGAACCGCGACGCAGGAAGAAGCCACGCAGCAGCCGGCGCCGCAGCGCGTAGCTTTTCTCCCAGATCCTCACGCTGTTCACGGCCGGCCAACCACCCCGAGGCTGGAAAGCCCCGCAGGGTGACCGCCATCGATGACAGTGGCGTTTCAACGACCGGCAGGCAGCCGCTAGAATGCGGCCCCTGCAATGTCCCGGCAGCCGGCACAAGGAGTGCCCCGCAATGAACGCCCGCACCGCCATCAACACCCTCAGCAGCCTGCTGTTCCTGCTGCTGGTCGCCCACACCACCGCCTACCAGCAGCAGATGTGGCCGCCCAGCCGGGTCATCCATGTGCATCCGGTAATCGTCGTCCTCGCCTATGCGCTAGGTGTGCTCACGCTGCTGTTGTGGATCGGCGGTCGTCGTGCACCGGAACCCGCCCAACGCCTGGCGCGCTGGTTGCCCGTCGTCGCCTGGTGCCTGCTGGGCATCGGCGTGGCGATCATCCCGGTGTTCCTGCCGGGGCTGTCCCCGGCCTGATCAGCGGCCGCGCCCAGCGCATCGGCCCATGATACGGCGCGCGGCACCAACCCTTGCTTGCCAGAGACCCAAGCCCCGCCCGCCTATCGAGGCGTGGGGGGCAGGCCTACGCTTGTCTTCTCGGTGGCCGCCACGGTCGCCCTTCGCGTCACGGCGCCCGCCATTGCGACCCCGCTCCAGTGCTGTGCGCCCTGCCGGTGTTGTCGCCCAGGCAGACCTCCGACCGGCGCCCTCTGGAGACAGCCATGAACCAAGCCCTCATTCCCTTCGATACCGATCCACTGGAAACCCAGGAGTGGCGTGAATCGCTGGAGGCGGTGATGCAGGCCGGCGGCCGGCCGCGCGCGCACTACCTGATCGACCAGCTGAGCGATCTGGACGCCCGGCAGCACGGCGACCTGCATACCCGTGCCTGGACCGCCTACGTCAACACCATCCCGCCCGAGCGCCAGCCGGCCTACCCGGGTGACCTGGCCATCGAGCGCCGCCTGAACGCGATGATCCGCTGGAACGCGATGGTGATGGTGCTGCGTGCCGGCAAGCGTTCCAACGTCGGCGGCCACATCGCCACCTACCAGTCGGCGGCAGTGCTGTACGACGTGGGCTTCGATCATTTCTTTCGTGGCCGTACCGACACCTTCGACGGCGACATGATCTACATCCAGGGCCACTCCGCGCCAGGGATCTACGGCCGCGCGTACGTGGAAGGCCGCATCGATCCGGCACGGATGGACAACTTCCGCCGCGAAGCCGGCCGCGAAGGCCTGTCCTCATATCCGCACCCGCGCCTGATGCTGGAGTTCTGGCAGTTCCCCACCGTGTCAATGGGGCTGGGCCCGTTGACCGCTGCCTACCAGGCGCGCTACATGCGCTACCTGGAATACCGCGGCCTGAAAGAGCACCAGGGCCGCAAGGTCTGGACCTTCCTCGGCGATGGCGAAATGGATCAGCCCGAATCGCTGGCGGCGATCTCGCTGGCCGGCCGCGAGCGGCTGGACAACATCGTGTTCGTGGTCAACTGCAACCTGCAGCGCCTGGACGGGCCGGTGCGCGGCAACGCCAAGGTCATCCAGGAACTGGAAGGCACCTTCCGCGCGGCCGGCTGGAACGTGATCAAGCTGATCTGGGGCAGTGGCTGGGACGACCTGCTGGCCCGCGACCACAGCGGCCTGCTGCGCCAGCGCATGATGGAATGCGTGGATGGTGACTACCAGACCTTCAAGTCGCAGAGCGGTGCCTACGTGCGCGAGCATTTCTTCGGCCGCTACCCCGAGCTGCTGGAACTGGTCGCGCACATGAGCGACGACGATATCTGGGCGCTGGCGCGTGGCGGCCATGATCCGCAGAAGGTCTTCGCTGCCTACCAGCAGGCGGTGAACACCAGCGGCCGGCCGACGGTGATCCTGGCCAAGACGGTCAAGGGTTTCGGCATGGGCGAAGCGGGCGAAGGCCAGAACATCAACCACCAGCTGAAGAAGATGAGCGCCGATGCGGTGCGTGCCTTCCGCGATCGCTTCAACCTGCCGGTCAGCGACGAGCAGCTGGAGGACATGCCGTATCTGCGACCGGAGCCGGGCAGCCCCGAGGCGGCCTACTTCGCCGAGCGCCGCCGCATCCAGGGCGGCCAGCTGCCGGCGCGGCTGGCGAAGGTCGATCCGCTGCCGCTGCCGCCGCTGTCGATCTTCAACACCCAGCTGCAGGGCAGCGGCGATCGCGGCCAGTCCACCACCATGGGCTTCGTGCGCATCCTCACCCGCCTGCTGAAGGACCCGGAGCTGGGCAAGCGGGTCATTCCGATCGTGCCCGATGAATCGCGCACCTTCGGCATGGAAGGCCTGTTCCGCCAGATCGGCATCCACTCCTACCTGGGCCAGCTGTACACCCCGCAGGACGCCGGCCAGCTGAGCTATTACAAGGAAGCCAAGGACGGCCAGATCCTGCAGGAAGGCATCAACGAATCCGGTGCGATCTGTTCGTGGATCGCGGCCGGTACCGCCTACAGCAACCACGGCCTGGCCACGATCCCGTTCTACATCTTCTATTCGATGTTCGGCCTGCAGCGCGTCGGTGACCTGGCCTGGGCCGCCGCCGATGCGCGCACCCGTGGATTCCTGCTGGGTGCCACCTCCGGCCGCACCACACTGATGGGCGAAGGCCTGCAGCACGATGACGGCCACAGCCACGTGCTGTCATCGGTGATTCCCAGCTGCGTGTCCTACGACCCGACCTACAACTACGAGCTGGCGGTGATCATCCATGACGGCCTGCGCCGCATGTATGTCGACCAGGAAGACATCTACTACTACATCACCGTGCTCAACGAGAACTATCCGCAGCCGGCACTGCCGGAGGGTGTGGAAGCGGGCATCCTGAAGGGCCTGTATCTGCTGCATCCGGCAGCGGCCGACAGCGCCTCGCAGCCACGCGTGCAGTTGATGGGCAGCGGCTCGATCCTGCGCGAAGTGGAAGCCGCGGCAGAACTGCTGCAGCAGGACTTCGGCGTCGCCAGCGATGTATGGAGCGCCACCAGCCCGACCGAACTGCGCCGCGACGGCCTGGCCGCCGAACGCTGGAACCTGCTGCATCCGGCCGAGGAGCCGCGCGTAGCCTACGTGCAGCAGTGCCTGCAGGGCCATGAAGGCCCGGTGGTGGTCGCCACCGACTACATGAAGATCGTAGGCGACCAGATCCGTCCCTTCATCAACGACCGCCGCTTCACCGCACTCGGCACCGATGGCTTCGGCCGTTCCGACACACGTGAATCGCTGCGCACCTTCTTCGAAGTGGATCGCCACTTCATCGTGCTGGCCGCCCTGAAATCACTGGCTGACGAAGGCCGCATCGAACGCTCGCGGATGCAGGAGGCCATCGACAGGTACGGCATCGACGCCGGCAAGCGCGACCCGGCCGCGGTATAAGCCTGCTGCATTCACCACGCCCGCTGTGCGGGCGTGGTGCAGGCGGCGCCGCTACGGTATCCGCTTGAACAGATTGGTCTGCAGGATCGGCGTACCGTCGTGACCGTAGAACGCCTTGGTCTCGGTCATCGTCGTACGGTCGGCCGCCACGGTATAGATGCGGGTGGAGGCCGGCGTGCCGTGGTCCACCAGCTGCATCACCAGGGTGTTCGGCGCCGGCAGTTTCAGGTTGGCCTTGTCCGCGCCGTAGGTGCCGGACAAGGGCCCCGGCGTACCGTCGAGGGACAGCGTGCCATCGGACTTCATGGTCCTGCCGTCGTGCAGCACGATGTCGACGTGCGAACTCCAGCGTCCACCCCCGGCATCCTTGAATTCCAGCACCACCTGTTTCGGGCGCTGCGCCTCGGGCAGCGCCGAGGTGGCAATGTCCAGCGACCAGCGTCCCAGCAGCGGTGAGGGCGAAGCCTCCACGGCCAGCGCCGGAACGGCGGCCAGCGAAAGCGCAGACAACAACACAGCGGACAGCAGCTTCATACGTTGCTCCGTTTCCGTGAAGAAGATGCTGCGTGAAGCGCTGTGGGGCGCAGCATCCGGATCGTGCACAGCATCGGCGCCCCGCACAAGGCAGAGCGCTGAACGGCCGGCAACCTCATTCGCGCCTCCCGTGCGTTCGGCCTCGCGACTAGAGCCCAAACGCCCTTGTTGCCTGCAAGAGTTACGTTATAACATTTCACGTAATCTTCACGGAGCGTGTCATGCGTCGCCATCTGCTTGCTGCTGCCATTCTGTTCGCCGTCCACACCACCCAGGCCGCAGACGAACCCACCCTCCCCACCCTCCAGGTCCAGGCCTCCCAGCCCTCGCGCATCGACACCCGGGTCACTGTCGACAACCCACAAGCGCAGAACCGCACCCTCGGCGGCCTGCTCGAACACGTCTCCGGCGTGCAGAGCAGCGCCTTCGGGCCAAACGCGGGCGCTCCGGTCATCCGCAGCCTCAGCGGCAACCGCGTGCAGATCCTGCAGGACGGCCAGTCCATCCTCGGCATGAACGCGATCAGCGGCGACATCAACATTCCGTTCGATCCGCTGTTCGTACCCAGTGTGACCGTCAACAAGTCCTCCGACACCGTGCGCTACGGCGGCAATGCGATCGGAGGCAGCGTGGAGATCGATCCGGGCCTGATCTCGCGCAGCATGGAAGACAAGGACCAGTCGATGGAACTGGTCCTGCGCAAGGGCTTCAATGCTGCGGACGCGCAGGGCTTCCGCATGAACTTCAACAACCAGCGCAACGTCTCGACCAACCTGCAGGTCTCTCGGCAGCGCATCTCGCACTACGACATCCCCGGCAACAGCAAAGCCAGTGTCTGCAACGCCGCGCTGTTCCCGCCCACCGGCGGCGTCAACTCGGCGCTGGCCGACAGCTGCCAGAAGGAGGCGCGGGTCCAGCAGACCTACAACAAGGCCTCGCAACCTTACATCGACCAGTTCATGACCGAGAACCCGGACTGGGCCGATGGTGATTTCTCGTTCTACACCAACAACCCGACTTCGGTCTGGCAACGCCGTACCTATATCAATCCGGTCAATCCGGCCTATGTCGCCGGCGCGCCGTCATACGTACAGAAGCAGATCAACAATGATGTGACGCCCGATTACCATCACCGGTTGGGCAACAGTTACGCGAGGAATTCGCAGGTGGCGTTCGGGTCGACCCTGTTCTTCGACCGTGGTTACGTGGGTGTCAGCATCGATGCCAAGGACAGCGAATACGGCGTGCCCGGGTTCTCGATGCAGAACCTGTCGTTCGGTTCCAACTACGCCAACGCATTGCCGGTGGGCGTGGTGATCAAGCAGGAACGCTACGCACTGGAAGCCCTGTTGCGCGACCCGCTGCCGTGGTTCGAGCGCGCTGAACTGCGTGTTTCGAAGCTGGACAACACCTCGGGCGAACGGCTGGGTGCCACCCGGGCCAACGACTACGATTTCGAGAGCACCCAGGCCGAACTGCTGTTGAGCCATCAGCGTGTCGGTCCGCTCAGCGGCCTGCTCGGTTACAGCCACCAGTCGCGTGATGTCACCGGCAGCGGCTCGCTGCGCTACCTGCCTGACGTCGACACCCGCAGCAACGCGATGTTCCTGAAGGAGACGCTGGACTTCGGCTGGGCCAGTTTCGACGCTGGCGTGCGCCACGAGCGCGTTGACCATGACCTGCAACCAAGCCGCTTCAAGACCGCGCGCAATGCCGCCAACACGAAACTGCAGGACCGCGACTACCGGCTCAACAGCTACAGCCTGGGATCGTATGTCGAGCTCGGTCCGTTGTTCGCCGCCAAGGTGCGCTACTCGTCCTCGCAGCGCGCACCGGAGATCAATGAGTTGTATGCGAGCAACGCGCACTACTCGGTGATGACCCAGGAAGAAGGCAACCAGAACCTCGAGCCAGAGCGCGCGAAAAACCTGGAGCTGACCGGCCTGTTCCATGTCGGAGGGTTCGAACTGTCGGCCACCGCGTATCGGATGAAGTACGAGAACTATCTGTACCTGGGTTACTCGGGCGTGCAGACCGCCAACCGCCTGCCGCTGAAATACTGGAAGCAGACCGACACCACGGTGAAGGGCTTCGAGATCGACGCATCGCAGGCCCTGGACCTTGGCCGCTATGGCACGTTGAACATCTCCGCCTTCGCCGACCTGGTGAAGAACAAGGCCGATCACCCCGATTCGCTGCGTGCCCACAACGACGGCGAGTACCTGCCGAACATGCCGACCAACCGCTACGGCGCCAATCTGCAGTGGCAACGCGAGGGTTGGAAGGCGCAGCTGTCCAGCACCTACTACGACACGCAGAAGTACCTCGGCCGCAACGTCAGCGAGGAAGTGCCACTGGATGCCTTCAACCTGGTCGACCTGCAGGTCAGCCGTGAGCTGCCGGTACGCAACAGCTACATCGCCGGCATGGAGGTGTTCGTCAACGGCAGCAATCTGCTCAATGAAGAAGCACGCCCGCACAACTCGCCGTTGAAGTACATCGCGCCGTTGCCGGGGCGTGGTTTCCAGGTGGGGGTGACGGTGAGGCTCTGACGATCGAACGCGTCGGTACGCGCCTGCGGGCAAATGGCCTGCAGGCGTTCTCCCCCGCCCCCTGCGGGGTTGCGCCACATTCACCGGTTGATTCACCATCGGCAAAACAGGAGAGCGTGATGAACTGGAAGCATGCGGTTTCACTGGCGCTGTTGTTGTCCGCTTCATCAGCCGCAAATGCTGCGTCTGCGATCACCTACGACAAGGATGGCCGCTACGGCTATTCGATGAACCAGTCTTCCCTCACCACTGCGATGCAGCAGTCGCTGCACTACTGCGCAGCGCGATCGCGCAATTGCGGCCAGTCCGCCAGCACCATCGGCGAAGGTTATTCGGCCATAGCGACCGGCACGATTGCGTTGGGCTTTGCACTGGGTGAGAAGACTGCGGACGCCGCGCAGCGGAAGGCCGAAAGAATGTGCAGGGAACGTGCCAACGACTGCACGCTTGCGTTGCTGTGGCGGGAAATTCCACCTCGTCACATTAAACCGCCACAGCTGCCGGGTGCGCCCGCTCCGGCACCAGCGACGACGCCCATGCCAATGCCTGCCACCCGCACCGATCAGCCAGGATAGTCAGCTCCACGCTGCGGGTGTCGGATAAAGAAAAACGCCTGCAGATCGAGGATCTGCAGGCGCTTCTTTATATCTGGCGGAGTGAGAGGGATTCGAACCCTCGATAGAGCTTTTGACCCTATACTCCCTTAGCAGGGGAGCCCCTTCGGCCACTCGGGCATCACTCCGGGGTTTTCTCCGCGTCTGGTGCGTTGCACCTCAGCGGGGCGTGAATCATAACGTTAATCGAGTGCGAAGGTAAAGCGTTATTCGGCAGAATTTTCGCTACCGGTGCCACCGGCTTCATCACCACGCTGGATGCGCTGATAGATCTCTTCGCGATGCACAGCGACGTCCTTCGGCGCGGTGATGCCGATACGCACCTGGTTACCCTTGACGCCAAGCACGGTGACGCTCACCGAGTCACCGATCATCAGGGTTTCGCCGACGCGGCGAGTCAGGATCAACATTTTTGTAAGTCTCCATGGAACCGTGTGGAAGGGTATCCCCCACCGGCTTGACGCTCCGTCAAGAAGCGCTACCACGACAAAGGGAAAAGATTCGCAATGGTACCGTCAGCCGTCCCGCTCCTACAAGGAGGGGGACGGCCAGGTTCATCACAGGCGGGGGCTGACCCATTCGACGACCGCAGCCAGCGCGGTGGCAAGGGCGGGCCCGTCCTCGCCACCACCCTGGGCGAGGTCCGGGCGTCCGCCGCCCTTGCCCCCGATCTGACTGGCGATATGGGACAACAGTTCCCCGGCCTTGACCTTGCCCATTGCGCTGCCGTTCACACCCGCAACCAGGGCGGCCTTGCCGTCCTGGGCGCCGGCCAGCACGATCACCGCGTCGCCCAGCTGCTGCTTGAGGCGGTCCATGGCGTCACGCAGGGCCTTGGCGTCGAAGCCCTCCAGGCGGGCGGCCAGCACCTTCACGCCGGCAACCTCGACGGCCTGGCCGGACAGGTCGGCCGTGGCGCCGGCGGCGACCTTGGCCTTCACGGCCTCCAGTTCGCGCTCCAGCTGCTTCTGGCGCTGGCCGAGGGCACGGATCTTCTCGACCACGTCGGCGGCGCTGCCGCCGAGCAGTTCAGCGGCTTCGGCCAGGCGGGCCTCCTCGGCGTCCACGTAATCCAGGGCGCCCTGGCCGGTGACCGCCTCGATACGGCGCACGCCGGCCGAGACACCGCCCTCGGAGGTGATCTTGAACAGGCCGATGTCGCCGGTACGGTTGACGTGGGTACCACCGCACAGCTCGGTGGAGTAGTCACCCATCTTCAGCACGCGCACGTGCTCGCCGTACTTCTCGCCGAACAGGGCCATCGCGCCGAAGTCCAGCGCTTCCTGCATGCCCATGTTGTGGACTTCGGCCGCGTTGTTTGCGCGTACCTGCTGGTTGACCTTGCGCTCGATCACGGCAAGCTCTTCCGCGCTGATCGGCTGGAAGTGCGAGAAGTCGAAACGCAGGCGGTCCGGCGCGACCAGCGAGCCCTTCTGCTGCACGTGGGTGCCCAGCACTTCGCGCAGGGCGGCGTGCAGCAGATGGGTGGCCGAATGGTTGAGGATGGTGGCGCCGCGGCGCTCGCCATCGACCTGGCCGGACAGCACATCGCCCACTTTCAGGCCGCCGTCGGACAGGGTGCCGACGTGGCCATGGAACTGGCCAGCGAACTTCTGGGTGTCTTCCACCACCAGGCGCACGCCGGTGCCGGCAAGCACGCCCGTGTCACCGACCTGGCCGCCGGATTCGGCGTAGAACGGGGTCTGGTTGGTGATCACGATGACCGAATCACCGGCATCGGCCGACTGCACCGGACGGCCGTCCTTGAGCAGGGCCAGTACGGTCAGGCCATCGGCCTGCAGGCGGTCATAGCCCAGGAACAGGGTCGGGCTGAGCGTTGCCACCAGCTCGGCCGGCAGGGTCACGCCGCCGCCGAACTTGCCGGCCGCACGGGCGGTCTCGCGCTGCTGCTCCATTGCGGCGTCGAAGCCGGCGATGTCGACGGTCAGGTCGCGCTCGCGGGCGATGTCCTGGGTCAGGTCGAGCGGGAAACCGTAGGTGTCGTAAAGGCGGAAGGCGTCAACGCCCGGGATCACGCCGTTGCTGGCCTTGCCGGCCACGTCCTCGAAGATCTTCATGCCGGCATCGAGGGTTTCGGCGAAACGCTCTTCTTCGGCCTGCAGCGCACGGGTGACGGTGTCCACCGCCGCCGGCAGTTCCGGATAGGCCTCGCCCATCTGCTCGACCAGGGTCGGCACCAGCTTGCTGAAGAACGGCTGCCGCACGCCCAGCATCCAGCCGTGGCGCAGGGCGCGGCGGATGATACGGCGCAGCACGTAGCCACGGCCTTCGTTGGACGGCAGCACGCCATCGACGATCAGGAACGAACAGGCGCGGATGTGATCGGCGATCACGCGCAGCGACTTGTTTTCCAGGTCGGGGGTGCCGGTCAGCTCGGCGGCCTTGCGGATCAGCGCCTGGAACAGGTCGATCTCGTAGTTGGTGTGAACGTGCTGCAGGATCGCCGCCAGTCGCTCCAGGCCCATGCCGGTATCCACGCACGGCGCCGGCAGCGGCACCAGGGTGCCGTCGGGCTGGCGGTCGAACTGCATGAACACCAGGTTCCAGATTTCGATGAAGCGGTCGCCGTCTTCATCCGGCGAACCCGGGGGGCCACCGGCGATGTGGTCGCCGTGGTCATAGAAGATCTCGGTGCACGGGCCGCACGGACCGGTGTCGGCCATCTGCCAGAAATTGTCCGAGGCGAACGGTGCGCCCTTGTTGTCGCCGATGCGCACGATGCGCTCTTCCGGCACACCGACCATGTCACGCCACAGTTCGTAGGCTTCGTCGTCGGTCTGGTACACGGTAACCAGCAGGCGCTCGGCCGGCA
This sequence comes from Stenotrophomonas sp. YJH_SMC_27, assembly GCF_059369815.1. Taxonomy (NCBI): domain Bacteria; kingdom Pseudomonadati; phylum Pseudomonadota; class Gammaproteobacteria; order Lysobacterales; family Lysobacteraceae; genus Stenotrophomonas; species Stenotrophomonas sp. YJH_SMC_27. Next base: position 107,632 of record NZ_JCAFTA010000015.1, read on the forward strand.
GCTTCCAGACCTGGGTCAGCAGCTCCCAGGCCCAGGCGATCGCGTCCTTCTTGAAGTAATCGCCGAACGACCAGTTGCCCAGCATCTCGAAGAAGGTGTGGTGGCGTGCGGTGTAGCCAACCTGGTCGAGATCGTTGTGCTTGCCGCCCGCGCGCAGGCAGCGCTGGACATCGGCCGCGCGCACGTAGCTGCGCTTTTCCGCGCCGAGGAACACGTCCTTGAACTGCACCATGCCGGAGTTGGTGAACAGCAGGGTCGGATCGTTGCCCGGCACCAGCGGCGCCGACGGCACGATGGTGTGGCCTTTGCCCTTGAAGAATTCAAGGAAATCGCTGCGGATCTGGGAAGTCGTGAATTTGGCGGATGCGTTCATTGGGGGCTGGCAGTCTGCGGGCCGGCGGACCCGGACCACCGGCCGCGTTGGCCAGGGTCGCGAGGGACCGCCGAAAACCTAAAGGGTATCAGGCCCGGCGCCGCCAGTCTCAGTCATCCGGGTCGTAGCGGGTCGCGCGGCGGATGCTGTCGCCGTCGAAGCCCCGTCGGGCCAGCAGATCGGCGGCCTTGCGCCGCTGCGCCAGGTCCTGCGGGCCGGCCTCGCCAAAGCGCCTGCGGACCAGATCGCGAGCATTTTCCTGCCAGTCGCCTTCGTAGCTGTCCATCGCTGCGGCAATCGCGGCACTGTCCAGGCCGTGGGTGCCAAGCTCGGCGCGGACATGGATCGGCCCATAGCCGGTGTTGGCGCGCATCCGCACCAGGTTCTCAGCGAAGCGGGTGTCGTCCTGCCAGCCGGCCTCGGTCAGCTTGGCGACAGCGGCCTGCGCGGCTTCGTCTTCAATGCCACAGGCGGTCAGCTTGCGGGTGAGTTCCTTGCGCGAGTGTTCGCGGCGGACCAGAAGGCCCAGCGCCCGCTGCACGGGAGTCTGCTCACGCGGTCGGCGCTTGCGGCCGGTCGGAATGTCTTCGGCGTCGGACATGGGTACTCCAAGGGTGGCGCCATCCGTGGCACCCAGCCCATCCATGGGCGATTCGAACCTGCGGGACAGGGCGACGTCACTGACGGCGCCGCCCTGCCCCACAGCAAGCCTTACTCGTCGTCGCCTTCGTCGTCACCATCCTCGCGGGCCGCTTCGGCCGGCTGGAACTTCTCGCGCAGTTCTGCCTCGAGCTTTGCAGCGACGGTCGGGTTGTCGCGCAGGTAGCCGCGGGCGTTGTCCTTGCCCTGGCCGATGCGTTCTTCACCGTAGCTGTACCAGGCGCCGGCCTTTTCGACCAGCTTGGCATCCACGCCCATGTCGATCAGTTCGCCCTCGCGGCTGATGCCTTCGCCGTACAGGATCTCAGTGATGACCTGCTTGAACGGAGGCGCCAGCTTGTTCTTGACCACCTTGATCTTGGTCTGGTTGCCGATGATCTCGTCACCCTTCTTGATCGCGCCGATACGGCGGATGTCCAGGCGGACCGAGGCATAGAACTTCAGCGCGTTGCCGCCCGTGGTGGTTTCCGGGCTCTGGCCCGGCATCATCACGCCGATCTTCATGCGCAGCTGGTTGATGAAGATCACCAGGGTGTTGGAGCGCTTGATGTTGCCGGTCAACTTGCGCAGCGCCTGGCTCATCAGGCGGGCCTGCAGACCCGGCAGCTGGTCACCCATCTCGCCTTCGATTTCGGCCTTCGGGGTCAGTGCGGCGACCGAGTCGACCACCAGGATGTCGACCGAGCCCGAACGGACCAGCATGTCGGCGATTTCCAGCGCCTGCTCACCGGTATCCGGCTGCGACAGCAGCAGGTCGTCCACGTTCACGCCCAGCTTGGCGGCATAGATCGGGTCAAGCGCGTGCTCGGCGTCGATGAAAGCTGCGGTACCGCCCATCTTCTGGCACTCGGCGATGGCCTGCAGGGTCAGGGTGGTCTTGCCCGAGGATTCCGGCCCGTAGATCTCAACGACACGGCCCTTCGGCAGACCGCCAATGCCCAGTGCGATGTCGAGCATCAGCGAACCGGTCGGGATGGCTTCGACGGGCTCGACCACGCGGTCACCCATGCGCATCACCGAGCCCTTGCCGAACTGCTTCTCGATCTGGCCCAGAGCAGCAGCCAAGGCGCGCTTCTTGTTCTCGTCCATCGTATTGGTCCTTGCAGAGGTCATGTCGTTGGGGGTGCTGTCTTTGGGGGTCTTCTTTGCCATGGGTTCACTTTAAGTCGGACGTATCGCACAGGCTGAGATTCTGCCCGGCGCTCTGAAAAGAATTATCGGACATCCGTACCAACCTCAGTGGAACCAGAGAATCGCCACAAAAGACCGCGGGGTAATGCGCTATGGAACGGGTCAACGGTTGGGCCGCAGCAGGCCGCAATAGAGGCCCTCGATCGCGAAATCCTGGTCCGGCAGCACCTCGATCGGCTTGTAATCGGGATTGCGCGGCAGCAGGCGGATGCGGTCCTTGGCGATCTTCAGCAGCTTGACGGTGATCTCGTCATCGATGCGGGCCACCACGATCTGCCCGGAATGGGCGTCGCGGGTGCGGTGCACACCGATCAGGTCACCGTCGAAGATGCCCTCGTCGATCATCGAATCGCCCTGCACCTTCAGCAGGTAGTCCGGCGCTGGCGAGAAGAACACCCGGTCCAGCACCACGAAATCGTCCGAGCCGATGTCGGCGCCGATCGGGAGGCCGGCCGCAACCCGGCCCAGCACCGGCAGGCGCAGCACACTGTCGGGCAGGCCCGGCTCGGCCAGCTTCTCGACCGGCGGCGCCTGCACCAGGCGGATGCCGCGGGCCTGGCCCGGGATGCGACGGATCGCACCGGCCTGCTCCAGGGCTTCCAGGTGGTACTGGGCCGCGCGCACGCCCTTGAAGCCGAACGCACGTGCGATTTCAGTCTGCGAGGGCGGTGCGCCTTCGCTCTCGATACGCTCGGCGATCAACTGCAGGATCGCCTGCTGGGTGTCGGTCAGGTCCATGGTTAGTAGTATTACTACTAACGCACACAACTGCAAGTGCCGGGTACGACAAACAGGTGATGGGGATCTGTAGTGCCGAGCCATGCTCGGCAGTTGGGCCAATGGCCGGGCGGCAAAGGCAAAAGCAAAAGCAGCCGACCAGCGGTCGGCCCTACAGGAATCGCGCAGCGATTCCACGGTTCCGATGGGGAACCGCTGCGGCAAGCACACTATGTGTGCTTGCCGCTCCTCCATATGGAGAACAGGATCCACACACCACAGAAGCCGGCGCCGATGAAGCCGCACACGCCCAGCGCCAGCAGCCAGCGGCTGGAAACCCCGCCGACGCTGTGCATCACGATCGACGAGCCGATGATCAGGGCAGCCGTGATCACGCCTACCACCAGCCGGTTTGCCGCACGGTTCACCTGTTCGCCGAAGCCCTGCAGCGCGGTGGTTTCGACCTTCAGCTGCAGTCGTCCGCGGCGCGCCGCCTGCACCAGCTTGCGCAGGTCGCGCGGCAGCTCACCGGCGAAGTCGAACAGCCCCAGCAGGCTGCGGCGGCCACGCTTGAGCAGCGCCCTGGGCGCATAGCGCTGCAGCACTACCCGCTCCAGGAACGGGCGCGCGGCACTGGCCATGTCGAAATCCGGGTCGAGCTGGCGGCCCATGCCTTCCAGGGTCAGGAAGGCCTTGATCATCAGCGCCAGATCGGCCGGCAACGTCAGACTGTAGCTGCGCAGCAGCTGGGTGATATCGCCCAGCATCAGGCCGATACGCAGGTCCTTCAGCGGCACGCCGCGGTACTGGTCGACGAACTGGCTGATGTCGTGCTGCAGCCGGTTCTCGTCCACTTCCACGCCACCGGCCCAGTCCAGCAACACGTCGGCCACGCCCTGCGGGTCCTGCTCGACCAGCCCGTGCAGCAGCTGCGCGACCTGGAAGCGGCGCACCTCGGACAGCGCGCCGACCATGCCGAAATCGATCACGCCGATGCGGCCGTCGCGCAGGTAGATGATGTTGCCTGGGTGTGGATCCGCGTGGAAGCTGCCGTCCTCCAACACCATCTTCAACACGATGCCGGCGCCGCGCCGGGCCAGTTCGCGGCGGTCCAGCCCGGCCGCATCGACACCAGCAAGGTTACGGCCGGGAATGCCGTCGACGAAGTCCTGCACGTTCAGGCTTTCGCAGGTCCACTGCCAGTGCACGCTGGGGATCAGGATGTCGTCACGACCGCTGAAATTGCGCGCGATGCGTTCGGCGTTACGGCATTCGGCGGCGAAATCCAGTTCGCGTCGCAGCGACACGGTGAACTGCTGCACGACCTCGGCCGGACGATAGCGGCGCAGGTCCGGCAGCCGCGCCTCGACAATCTCGGCCAGGCGGGCCAGCAGCCGCAGATCGGCCTCGACCACATCGCGGATGCCGGGCCGCCGGATTTTCAGCACCACCTCACGGCCATCGTGGAGCCGGGCGCGATGGGCCTGCGCCAGCGAGGCGGCGGCCATCGGGGTTTCATCGAGGAAGGCGAACACCTCCGTCGGCGAGGCGCCAAGGTCGGCTTCGAGCTGCTCGCGGATATCCGCGTACGGCAGCGCCGGCACCGCGTTCTGCAGTTCGGACAGTTCAGCGATCCATTCCGGCGGCAGCAGGTCAACGCGCGTCGCCAGCACCTGCCCGAGCTTGACGAAAGTGGGACCCAGATCCTGCATAGCGCTGCGCACACGCACCGGCGCGGTCATCCGCAGCAGTTCCTGGCGGTCCTCGTTCCAGTGCAGCAGGCGCCCTGCCCGCTCCAGCGTGGTGGCCAAGCCGATGCGCCGCACCACGTCGCCGAAGCCATAGCGGATCAGGACGACGGCGATTTCCTGCAGTCGGCCCAGGTCACGGACAGTACCCAGCGTCTCCCACATCATGCGTGCTCCGGACGATTACCGGAGCAGCATGTCACAGCTGGGCGTCGATACCGCGCAATGCCGCCGCCACGGTTTGTCGGCGGATGGCTTCGCGGTCGCCATCGAACTGGAACAGCTCGGCGCGGGCATAGCCGCCACGGCGCTTCCAGCCAATCCAGACACTGCCGACCGGCTTGTCCGGGCTCCCGCCACCGGGGCCGGCAATGCCGGTCACCGCCACGGCGATGCCGGCACCGGAATTGACCAGCGCGCCGGAGACCATTTCCAGCACAGTTTCGCGGCTGACCGCACCGAACTGCTCCAGGGTCTGCGCGCGCACGCCGAGCAGGCGCTGCTTGGCTTCGTAGCTGTAGACCACCATGCCGCAGTCGAAGAACGCCGACGAGCCGGCAATGTCGGTCATGCACTTGGCGATCCAGCCACCACTGCAGCTTTCGGCGGTCACCAGCTGCAGCGAGGCCTGCTGCAGGCGCTGCCCGAGCGCGGCGGACTGGGCATTGAGATCGGCGTCGGTGGGGATGGACATCGGCATGACGGTGGGGTGAAGAACCACGTTGTACCGCAGATGACAGGCGGATGTCGCGCCCCTCCGGCACGGTTGCGTTGCCGGCCAGCGGCCGGCACTACCGGGCACCGGTCGCTACCTCACCACTCCGGCAGTTTTTCCGGCAGCAGCGCGCGGATCGGGGCGCCATCGGCACTGGCGGCCAGCTTTTCGGCTTCGGCGATCGGCAGGTCGACCTGTAGCAGCCAACCATCCTCATCGGCCTGCTCGCTGCGGATCACCTCCAGCTGGTGCAGGCGCGCGCGCAGGCGGCCTGCATCCGGGGGAAGACGCAGTTCGCCGGTGACATGCTGCAGGCCCAGGCGCTTGCCCAGCACCGCCTGCAACAGCTCCAGGCCCTGACCGTCACGCGCGGAAATCCACACCCGCTCGCGACGCGATTCGTCCGGGATACCGTCCTGGCCGTCGTGGCGCACGTCGGCGCCGTCAATGCGGTCGATCTTGTTGAACACCAGCAGCTGCGGCAGATCGCCGGCACCGACTGCGGTCAGCACTTCGTCCACCTGGGCGATGCGCTCCTCGCGGTGCGGGTCGGCAGCATCGACCACGTGCAGCAGGAAATCGGCCTCGCGCGCCTCGGACAGGGTCGAGCGGAACGCCGCGACCAGATCATGCGGCAGATCGCGGACGAAACCGACGGTATCGGCCAGCACCACGTTGCCGCCCGGCACCGCGATGCGGCGCACGGTCGGATCCAGCGTTGCGAACAGCTGGTCGGCGGCATAGGCCTCGGCGCCGGTCATGGCGTTGAACAGGGTCGACTTGCCGGCGTTGGTGTAGCCCACCAGTGCCACACGGGGCAGCTCGCTGCGCACACGCGCACGACGCATCTGGGTGCGCTGCACTTCCACCTTTTCCAGGCGCTTCTGCAACTGCTCGACCCGCTTCTGCAGCAGGCGGCGGTCGGTTTCCAGCTGGGTTTCACCCGGGCCGCGCAGGCCAATTGAACCACCGCGCTGGCGCTCCAGGTGGGTCCAGCCGCGCACCAGCCGCGTGGCCAGATGCCGCAGCTGCGCCAGCTCGACCTGCAGCTTGCCCTCGTGGCTGTGCGCACGCTGGGCGAAGATATCCAGGATCAGGCCGGTACGGTCGATCACCCGGCGCTCCAGGAACCGTTCCAGGTTGCGCTCCTGGCCCGGGCTCAACGCATGGTTGACGAGGATCAGGTCGGCACCGCTGGCGTCGGCCGCAGCCTTGATCTCGTCCAGCTTGCCGCTGCCGATCAGGGTCGACGGATTCGGTCGGTCCAGGCGCGCAGTGATCGTCGCGGCGATGCTGGCCCCAGCCGAGCGGGCCAGATCACCGAATTCTTCCAGCACATCGTCTTCCAGCTTGCCGAAATGGGGCTGGATCAACAGGGCGTGTTCGCCCTTTTTCGAGCGGTCAAACATTCACCGCTCCGGTCTTACTCGTCTGCTTCATCACCTGCCTGACCACCTTCACCCGACTGCACGTAACCACCGCCCGGACCGACCTTCACGTTACGTGCCGGAACGACCGTGGAAATGGCGTGCTTGTAGACCATCTGACTGACCGTGTTGCGCAGCAGGACCACGAACTGGTCGAACGACTCGATCGTGCCCTGCAGCTTGATGCCGTTGACCAGGTACACCGAAACCGGCACGCGCTCGCGCCGAAGTGCGTTCAAGAAAGGATCCTGCAGCGATTGCCCCTTGGACATTGCACACTCCTGATTATTGTTCTTATTGGGTTGCCGACGGTTGCCACGGCCCCCGAGCCGCCCGCCGACCGATGATGTTACACGGCTGGCGGGGGTTCAGCGTGCGACGAAGGTCGACACCGCGCCGGCCAGGCGCTCCCCATCGACATGGGGGTCGAACCAGCGCGCATCAAGCTCGCCGCGCAGCCAGGTCAGCTGGCGCTTGGCCAGCTGCCGGGTGGCGAAGATGGCCTTGTCACGGAAACGGGCAGCATCGCCCTCCCCGTCCAGGTATTCCCAGGCCTGGCGATAGCCAACCGCGCGCACCGCTGGCAGGTCCAGCGGCGCCGCCACGGCGGTCATTTCCGGCATTGCACGCAATGCCCGCACCTCGTCCAGGAAGCCCTGCGCCAGCATGGCGTCGAAGCGCGCCTCGATGCGCTGGTGCAGTACCGCGCGGTCACGCGGGGCGAGGATCAGCTTGAGGGTGCGCACCGGCAACGGCGCGACGCCCGGCCGGCGCTGCCATTCACTGATCGGCGTGCCGGTGAGGCGATAGACCTCCAGCGCCCGCTGGATGCGTTGCGGGTCGGTGGCATGGATACGTGCGGCGGCGGCCGGGTCGACCTTGGCCAGCTCGGCGTGCAGTGCCGCCCAGCCCCGCTCGGCCGCCTCGGTGCTGAGTGCTTCGCGCATCACCGGGTCGGCCTCCGGCATCGGCGACAGGCCCTGCAGCAGGGCCCGGAAGTACAGCCCCGTGCCACCTGCCAGGATCGGCATTTTGCCGCGTGCCACGATGTCGGCCACGACGCGGCCGGCATCGGCGGCGAACTCGGCCGCCGAATAGGTCTGCCACGGATCGCGCAGGTCCAGCAGATGGTGCGGCGCCTGCGCCCGCTCGGCCGCATCCGGCTTGGCCGAGCCGATATCCAGATGCCGATAGACCAGCGCCGAATCGACGCTGACGATCTCGCCATCCAGCTGCTTCGCAAGGGCGATCGCGGTGGCGGTCTTGCCACTGGCGGTCGGCCCCATCACGGCGATCGCCAGTGGCCGCCGGTCGATGTCCATCAGTCTTCGTCCGGCCAGCGGATCGTCGGCGTGGCGTCGGCGCGCGGCGTTGGCACGGCCTCGACTGCCTGCCAGATCTTCAGCGCATCGACGGTGGCGGCCACGTCATGCACGCGCACGATGCGTGCGCCACGCTGCACCGCGATCAGGTGCGCAGCCAACGAGGCGGCCACGCGCTCGGACGGCGTGTCGCGACCGGTCAGTTCGCCCAGGCTGCGCTTGCGCGATAGGCCAGCCAGCATCGGCACGCCCAGCTCCAGGAACCGCTCGGAGCGTGCCAGCAGGGTCATGTTGTGGGCAGTGGTCTTGCCGAAACCGAAACCGAGATCGATCAGCAGGTTCTTCTTCGCAATGCCCGCCATCTCGGCAGCGAACAGGCGCTGGACCAGGAAGCCGTGCACCTCGGCGACCACATCGTCGTAATGTGGATCGGCCTGCATGTGGCCCGGCTCGCCCTGCATGTGCATCAGCACCACCGGCACGCCGGTTGCAGCGGCGGCGTCCAGCGCCCCTTGCTGACGCAGGCCGTAGATGTCATTGATCATGCCGGCGCCAGCCGCCACCGCCGCGCGCATCACTTCCGGCTTGAAGGTGTCGATGCTGATCGGTACCCGGGTGCGTGCGGCCAGCTGCTCGATCACCGGAATCACCCGGCGCAGCTCTTGTTCAATCGAGACCGGCGCGGCGCCCGGGCGGGTCGATTCGCCGCCGATGTCCAGCAGGTCCGCGCCCTCCTCGACCAGCTTGAGGCCATGGGCGACCGCGGCCTCGGTGGTGTCGTGCGCGCCGCCATCGGAGAACGAGTCCGGGGTGACGTTGACGATGCCCATGACCCGGGCACGGTCGAGGCGCAGGATGCGGCCGGCGCAATCGAGCTGGGGCGAGGTATCGAACATGGGCAATCCTGCTGGGACAACGGCAGGTAGTTTAGTTCGGCAGGGCGGTGCCCTGCACCCGCAGAGGCAACGGCCACAGCAAAAGCCCAAGCAACAGCAGAGGCTGGTTTCCTGAGGGTAGGCGGGGTGGGTCCGGTTGCGGGGGCCGCTGCAAGTACGTCCATGTAAGCTCGGTCGCCGCTTGCTCGTGTGCGCTGTCCTGCGCACACGGCAAGACCGGGGTTGGGCGTCCTGCCCAACCCGCCCGAGGCATGCCTCGGGCCCATGCGGCTCACGCCCCCGCAACCGGACCCACCCCGCC
>NZ_JCAFTA010000016.1:0-110695 GCF_059369815.1 Stenotrophomonas sp. YJH_SMC_27
CAATTGCTGGGACAACGCGGTGGCCGAGAGCTTCTTTGCGACGCTCAAGACAGAAGAGGCTGCCGAGCCTTACGCCAGTAGGGAACAAGCCAGCCAGTCCATCGCTGCTTACATCCACGGCTTCTACAATCCAGCCCGGCTCACTCGGCGCTGGGCTACCACTCGCCTAACAACTACGCCCGGCAGCTCCGGGCTGCCGCCTGAAACGGCTTCATGGCGTCCGTTTTCAGGGGGCCAGATCATACACCCCCGCAAACCCACCTCGCCCGGCCTCTGACAGGCTATAGGCGTGCCAGCCGCGCGATGAAAGAATGAAAAAGCGAAGCCCGCGCTGCGCGCGTGAGTCGAGCGTGGCTCGACTCTACAAGGGCTGCGTGCGGGTATGGGTCTACGCTGCGGCTGTCAGGTCCGCCTTGTAGCGAGCCGAGCACCGCAGGTCCGGCGAGGGCGAAGAGGCGCGGGTGTCTGAGCGCAGCGAGTTCCGCGCCGCCCCTCGGCGGACCGAGGAGCGCAGGGTACCGGCGCGCAGCGCCGGCTCGCGGATGGCGGCGTGTTTCTTTGGTTACTTTCTTTGCACGAGCAAAGAAAGTGACGAGCCCACTCATCGCAGGAAAGCGACGGCGCCGACCAAGCACCCGGCGCCGCCGAACCGCCGTCAGCGCAGGCGGTCCAGCGCCTCAACCAGCTCATCGGCCAGCGGCGCGTTCAGCACGTATGGGCTCTTGCCGTCATCCAGCGCGAACTCCAGCGAAGCCGCGTGCAGGAACAGGCGCTTCAGCCCGATCTGCTCACGAAGCCGCTTGTTCACCGCCGGATCGCCGTACTTGTCGTCACCGGCCACCGGGTGGCCCAGATGCTGGGCGTGCACGCGGATCTGATGGGTGCGGCCAGTCTCGATGCGCACCTCGCAGTACGAATGGCCGCCGCGGCGCTCCAGCACCCGGAAGTGGCTGATCGATTCCTTGCCGATCGCGTTGACCTGTACATGGCGCTCGCCGCCCTGGCGCAGGCCCACGTGCAGCGGCGCGTCCACCGTCATCACGCCATCGGGCATGCGCCCGGCCAGCAGGGTCAGGTAGCGCTTGCGGATGCCGGCGCCATGGTCTTCACGCAGCAGGGCCTGCAGTTCACTCAGCGCCGAGCGCTTCTTGGCCACGATCAGCAGGCCGGAGGTGTCGCGATCCAGCCGATGGACCAGCTCCAGGGTCTGCCCCGGGCGCAGCGCGCGCAGGGTCTCGATCGCCCCGAAGCTGATGCCGCTGCCGCCATGACTGGCCACGCCAGAGGGCTTGTTCAGGGCCAGCAGGCGGGCATCCTCGAACACGATGGCCTGCTCCAGGCGGCGCATGAACGCCTCAGGTGGACCGGCCTTGTCTCCCTCCTCACTGAGACGCACGGGTGGTACACGCACCTCATCGCCCGCCTCCAGCTTGCGCTCGGCCTTGGCGCGACCGCCGTTGACCCGCACCTGGCCACTGCGCACCAGCTTGTAGACCAGGCTGCGCGGGGCCCCCTTCAGCTGGCCGAGCAGGAAGTTGTCCAGGCGCTGGCCGGCACGGTCGGCGGGAACGGTGATCATGCGCACGGAAGGCTTGTCGCCTGCGGGCTTGGTGGGGTCTTGGGCGGTCATCAGGCTGTTTATTCTGTTACACTCGGGGGGCGAGATAAGGGATTGATTTCGTTGGAAGTTACTCAGGGCCAGAAGCCCAGCTTCCGACGAATCCGGCACAGTGCGCGACCACCGCCCGCGGGGCGGCCATGTTAGCGGCTCACCGGCCTTCCCGGCCATCGCCGGATGCCTGACACGCAACCGTGCTGAACATGTCCCGCGTGGCGCTCCAGCCTGGCTGACAGCTGCCTGCGGCCCTGCAACACCCAAAACCCATAAGAGTGAAGCGCTCCCGCGGCCTGCCGTGGTGTCGTAGCGCTGGAAACCCAAGCCGCCCTCCCCGCGCTTGCGCGAATGGGCGGCGAGCCGTGTCCAGAGGCGAAACCCCATGGCGTTCCGCGCGGTAGCCGCTTGCGAGGAACGCAACAATGAAGCGAATGCTGATCAACGCAACGCAGGCTGAAGAGCTGCGTGTTGCCATCGTGGATGGCCAGTCGTTGTATGACATCGACATCGAGCAGCCGTCGAAGGAACAGAAGAAGTCCAACATCTACAAGGGCCGGATCTTCCGCATCGAGCCCTCGCTGGAAGCGGCCTTCGTCGAATACGGCGGTGGCCGCCATGGCTTCCTGCCGTTGAAGGAAATCTCCCGCGACTACTTCCAGGCCGGCGTCGACCACAACAAGGCCGGCATCCGCGAACTGCTGAAGGAAGGCCAGGAGATCGTCGTCCAGGTCGACAAGGAAGAGCGTGGCAACAAGGGCGCCGCCCTGACCACGTTCATCTCGCTGGCCGGCCGCTACATGGTGCTGATGCCGAACTCGCCCAGCGCCGGTGGTGTGTCCCGCCGCATCGAGGGCGAAGACCGGGCCGCGCTGAAGGACGCGCTGGACAAGCTGAACATTCCCGACGACATGGGCGTGATCATCCGTACCGCCGGCGTCGGCCGCGATGCGGAAGAACTGCAGTGGGACCTGGACTACCTGCTCAACGTCTGGCGCGCCATTGCCGAAGCCGCGCTGAGCAAGCCCGCTCCGTTCCTGATCTACCAGGAATCGCGCCTGATCGTGCGCGCCCTGCGTGACTACCTGCGCGCCGACATCGGCGAGATCCTGGTGGACACCGAGGAGATGTACGAGCACGCCCGCGAGTTCATGCAGCAGGTGATGCCGCAGACCCTGCGCAAGCTCAAGCACTACAAGGACGACATCCCACTGTTCAACCGCTTCCAGATCGAGTCGCAGATCGAAGGTGCATACGAGCGCAACGTGCGCCTGCCGTCGGGCGGCTCGATCGTGGTCGACCAGACCGAAGCACTGACCGCGGTCGACGTGAACTCCTCGCGCGCCACCAAGGGCAGCGACATCGAGGACACCGCGTTCCAGACGAACCTGGAAGCGGCCGAGGAAGTGGCCCGCCAGCTGCGCCTGCGCGACCTGGGTGGCCTGGTGGTCATCGATTTCATCGACATGGCCTCCAACAAGCACCAGCGCGAGGTCGAGAACCGCTTGGCCAACGCGCTGAAGTACGACCGGGCCCGCGTCCAGGTCGGCCGCATCTCGCGCTTCGGCCTGCTGGAAATGAGCCGCCAGCGCCTGCGCCCGAGCCTGGGCGAGTCCAGCCAGATCGTCTGCCCGCGCTGTGACGGCCACGGCCGCATGCGCAGCGTCGAGTCGCTGTCGCTGTCGATCATCCGCGTCGCCGAAGAGCATGCGATGAAGGAGAACACCGGGCAGGTGCTGGTGCAGGCCCCCGTGGAGATCGCCAATTACCTGCTGAACGAGAAGCGCAGCGCCCTGCGCGAGATCGAGCAGCGCCACGAGGCGCCGATCGTGATCGTGGCCGACGAGCAGCTGCATACCCCGCACTACACCGTCACCCGCCTGCGCGAGAACGAGTTGGGTGAAGAAAGCAGCAAGCCCAGCTACCAGCGGGGCACCCCGCGCAAGCTGCCGGTGCACGCGCTGACCAAGGGCCAGCTGAACATCCCGCCGCCGGCGGTGACCCAGGTCAAGCACACCTCGCCCGCCCCGGTTCGCGAGGAAGTTGAGCCGGCCAAGGCAGCCCCGGCCCCGGTCGCGGTCGCACCGACGGCCCCGGCCCCCAGCGGCGGCGTGATCGGCTGGCTCAAGCGCGTGTTCGGTGGCGAGCCGGCCCCGGCGCCGGCGCCGGCCGCTCCGGCGGCGCGTCAGTCGCAGGACGGTGGCCGCAAGGACCGCAACAAGGATCGCAACAAGGACCGCAAGGACCGTCGCGACGACAGTCGTGGCAATGGCAACGCGCAGCAGCAGAAGGATGGCGGCAACCGCAAGGACCGCGGCGAGCAGCGCAAGGACGGCCGCAACGGCAACAACGGCAATGCGCAGCAGCAGCCGCAGCAGGGCAAGCAGAAGGAGCCGCAGCACAAGGATGGCCAGCAGCAGCCGCAGCAGCAGAACAAGCCGCGCAACGAGCAGCAGGGCCAGAACCAGAACCAGCAGCCGAAGCTGAAGCAGCCCAAGCAGCCGCGCCCGCAGCAGCAGGACGGTGACAAGCCGGCCGAGAAGCCGCAGCGCAATGCCGCCGAAGCAGCTGCCGAAGCCGTGACCGCAGCGGCAGCCGTAGCCGCTACGGCCGTCGCCGCCAACGGGGTGAACGCGCTGGAAGCCACCGCGCCGATGACGCCGGTTGCTCCGGCACCCGCCGCTCCGGTGGAAGCCGCTGCGTCGGCCGACACCGCTGCCAACGCTGGCAGCGCGGCCGAGGTGACTGCGGTTGCCGGCGAGGAGGCTGCAACCGACACCAATGGCGAGCAGGCAGGCGAAGGCGCAACCCGCCGTCGTCGTGGCCGTCGTGGTGGCCGTCGCCGTCGTCGCGGTGGCACCGAGAATGCCGTCGGCAGCGACGCCCTGGGCGATGACCAGGACGATGGTGATGACGGTGAAGATACCGACGGCGCCGAGCCGAGCGTCAACAACACCGCCGGAACCGCTCCGGTTGCTGCGGTGCAGCCGGTCCGTTCGCAGCCGGAGTTCGACTTCGATGACGAAGTCGAGCCGATCGCCATCGAAGCCGGGAAGCCGGCCCGCGCTGCCGCCGCTGCGGTTTCCGCACCGGTTGCGGTGGTGAGCAGCGCCGTGGTCGAAGTCGCCGCCCCCGTCGCGGCTGAAGCGCAGGCGCCGGCCGAGGCTGCTGCGAAAACTGAAACGGTGTCCTCGCCGGTGCAGACCAGCATGCTCGATGCCATCGACGCTGCGACCCCGGTTCAGCCGGTCGCCGACGCCACTCCGGTGGTGGACGCTGCCGCGCCGGTGATCGAAGCAAAGCCGGTTGTGGCTGAAACGACCGCAGTGGCTGAAGCCGCTCCGGTGATCGAAACGAGGCCGGTCGCGGTCGAGGCCGCGCCGGTCGTGGAATCGAAGCCGCAGGTGGTTGAAGCAACCCCGGTGGTTGAAACCAAGCCGGTGGCCAGTGAGAGTGGCCCGGTGGTGGAGGCCGCCCCGGCCGTTGAAGCCACGCCGGTCGTCGAGACTGCGCCGATCGTGGAACAGCCGGTCGCGCCGGTGGCGGTGGAAGCCGCGCCGATCGAGGCCGCTGCCCCGGTCGCCGAAGCCGTGGTGACGCCATCGGTCGATCCGGTCGCCGATGGCCATGCCGACGCCGCAGCGCAGGCTGCAGAAGCCAGGGCCGATGAAGAAGACGAAGAGGCAGCCAAGCGCACGCCTCCGTCGAACTGATCGCGCCTTGATAGCGTGAAAACGAAACGGCGGGGATCAATGATCCCCGCCGTTTTTGTTTGTGCGTCGGGCCGAACCGTGCCGACCAGGGTTGGCACCTACCCAAGCGTGCCTGCGTCAGGGTTTCGGCGCGAACTGCAGGCGGGTCCACACGCCGTAGTGGTCCGAGGCCCAGCGACCGCTGTCATCGGGCTGGTCGAACAGGATCTTCGCCTCGCGTGCGACCATCTCGTCCTGCTGGAAGAAGATGTGGTCGATCCGCGACGGCGCCTGGTAATAGTGAAGGTTGAGCGTACTGACCGCGGACAGATCGGTGTTGACATGCACGCTGCCGTAGCTGTCGCCGTAGTGGCTGCGCAGCTCGCTCAGGTCGCCGGCATCCACCAGTGCATTGAAGTCGCCGGCGATCACCACCGGTGCACCGGCCGAGGTTGCAGTGATGAAGCGCAGCAGGTCTTCGACCTGGGTGCGACGGATGCGCTGCCCGTTCTCGTCGCTGCGCTCGTTCAGATGCGTGGCGTAGATGTTTACCGGCGTGCCGTCGACGTCGATGCGCAGGTGGGCCACGGTGCGGTAGTCGTCCAGCGGCTGCAGCAGATGATCGCCCTGAGCGAGGATCGGCCGCCGGGTCAGCAGCGCATTGCCGTAGCGCTTGGGTGCCGCGACCGGATCGGTGGACACGAACACATACCTGTAGCCGAGTTGGCCGGCCAGCCATTGCGCCTGGTTTCGCACGTTGCGGCGCTGGATCACTTCCTGCAGGGCAACCGCATCCGGCTGCAGGCGCTTGAGCTCGGCCAGGATGGTGCGGCGCCGGCTCGGCCAGTCTTCGCGGTCGTGGTGCAGGTTGAAGGTGACCATGCTCATGCCCGGCGCGCTGGCAACGTCGGGCGCCACAGTCGTGCCAGCCGGTTCAGCCGCCATCATCACGCCCGGCAATGCCATTGCAATGGCCAGCCCCAGGGCGCGCACCGACGTGCGCACCTTCGCCCGCTGCTGCTTCATCGTTACTGCCCCTTGCGTTCGGCGCGGCGCACTGCGCTCGGCACGTCGATCTCGATCCGCGCCGGCAGCTGGTGCACGTGCAGTTCTCTGTTGATCCACTGGGCCGCTTCACCGTTGATGCTCGCCTCGCCCGGGTCGCCAGCATACGGCCACGGCAGCACCACACCACCGACCGGCGGCACCAGGCCCGGTTGCACCTCCAGCACCAGCTGCTTGTCGCTGCGCTGCAGGCGGTAGTTCAACTGCCCCTGCGGCGTGCGCAGGCCCTGCACGGCAATGCCCTCGCCCTGCAGCCACGCGGTCGGCACGCCGGCGGCCAGTACCAGCGCATCGTCCAGATCACGGTTGTAAGCGAACATGTCCAGCGCAGAGCGCACGAAGTCCGAAGCCACCCAGGCGTGCGGCAGGTCACCGACGAAGAACGGCTTGCGCGGCGTGCGCGAGACCACTTCGGCCCACTGGTTCCAGGCCTGTGGCGCGCGGTCCCTGAAGAAGAACTCGGTGGCCTGCCAGGCGCGGTCGCGCCAGCCCAGGCGCACGAACGCTGCCACGTTGCGCCATTCGTACGGGGTGTAATCCTTCCACTCGCGCTTGCCATCGCGACGGGCAACGAACTCGTTCCAGTAGCGCTCGAAGGTCGCCTCCAGCGCCTGCTGCGGCAGCCGGCCCTGCTCGCCGCCGGGGGCAAGCGCGATCGTGGTGGAGGTCGCGTCGAAGTCGCCCAGCTCGGCCGAGCCCGGCAGGTAATCGATGTTGTGCTGCTGCATCGCCGACAGCAGCGAGGCCTGCAGGTCAGCACGGAACTGGTCGCGCGATTCGGCGATCTGCATCGCCTCGACCTTGCCCAGCTGGGTCGCCAGCAGCGCCGCGTCCTTGTAGCCGCGCAGCGCCCAGAAGTTGTCCCAGTAGGAATGCATCGGCTTGGCCGAATAGCCTTCATGGCTGATCGAGGCCGGCATCATCCCGTAGAACGCCGGGTTGCGCGCGCGGTTTTCCTCGGTGCGCTCGCTGGCGCGCAGCTGCTCCATGTAGTTGTAGGCGCCCTGCACGTGCGGCCACATCAGCTCGGTGAACGTGCTGTCGCCGGTGTAGCGCCCATACTCGGCGATGCTGTAGATCAACTCGCCATGGCTGTCGTTCTCCGGCACCGGGTCGCTGCCGCGCGCGTCGACGCAGCACGGCACCTTGCCGTTTTCGAACTGGTACGGCGCATACCAGTTGATGTAATCGCGCACCGCATCACTGCGCCCCATGCGCAGCAGGCCCTCGGAGATCATCGCGCCGTCGCGGATCCAGCTGCGCGCATACGACCGCGTGCCCGGCTGCAGGCGCGGTCCGACACGCGAGATCAGCATGTGCGCCACCGCCGTGCGCAGGGTGTCGACCAGTGGCTGGCCTGCAGCAGGCACCTGCAGCGAAACCACGCCCAGCTTCTTCCGCCATTGCTCGGCCACCTGCGCCTGCGCCTTGGCCACATCCAGCGCCTGCGGCGCCCAGCCACCGGTCTGTGGCAGCACCACCGCCACCTCACGGTTCTGCCCGGGCTCCAGCCTGATCGTGTACACCAGCGCACCCGACGCCATGCCGGTGCTGTCCTTCACCGCCGTGGTCGCCGGGTACGTGCCGCTTTCCAGATGCATCGCATCGAGCTTGCCATCGAACGTACTGGCAAAGCGCGCGTCCGGTACCTGCAGCGGATAGATCCGCGGCTCACCGTTGACCCGAACCAGCTGCTCACCTACATCCAGCGCATCGATGCGACTGAAACCGCCGACGGTATTGAGGAACTGGGTCGGCGGGTTCACCTGCCACGGCCGGATCGCCAGCGCCAGGGTGTACTCGTGCGCCACCTTGTCCGGATTGCTCAGCCGGTAGCGGCCGATCAGCTGCGCACGCTCGGGCGTGCCCTGCACGAAACCGGTCACCGAGAGTCCGGCCTTCTCATGCACCCAGTCGACGGTGGCGATCGGCAGGTAGTGATCCTGCAGCGACTGGGTGATAGCCACTTTCGACCAGTCCAGCAGCTTGCCGTCCAGGCGGATGAACGGCTCGATGCTGAAGCTGCCCTTGGCCGGCTCCAGCGCGCCATCTTCGCTGATCAGCGCCTGCTCCTGGCCACCATCGAGGCCGAGCAGGGTCCAGTAGGGCTGTTCGCCCACATACGCGCGCGGCAACGAACCGCGCGGCAGATCGGCGGCTACCGAGGACAGGAAGGCATTGGGCGTGGCGGCGAACGCCAGCGGCTTGAGTGCGATGTCACGGATGCCGTAGCGCCAGTTCGGGCCATCGCGCAGATCGAAACGCACGTAGCGCGCGTCGGTATCCGGCAGGGCAAGCCAGTCGCGGCCACCGGCACCGCTGGTCACTTCGCGCACGATGCGCCAATCCCGGCCATCCTCGGACGTCCGCACGGTGTAGCGATTGGCTTCCAGGTTCGGCAGCCAATCGATCACGACACCGCCGATCTCGCGGCTCTTGTGCAGGTCCAGGCTGATGGTCTGCTGCTTGACGCCACCGCTGATCCAGAACGTGTCGCTCTTGCCGTCGATCATGCGGTCCTGCAGCGCGGTGGCGGTATCGGCAATCACCGACGGCACCAGCGCCGAATCATCCTGCGGTGGCAGCCCCTGCAGGGTCAGCCTGTCGAAGCATACGGTGCCGCGGCCGCCGACCTTGCTGTAGATCGTGAACTCGACGGCGGCGCTGCGCGCCATCTCCTTCTCGGGCGAGGGACCCCACGCCTTGTCGATCTGGCGGCGGCGGTACTCGACCGGCGTCCAGCCCTTGGGGAAACTGTAGCCGGGACGATTGACCCACCAGACGTTGTCACCGCTGGCATCGATCAACTTGAACTGCAGGTCGTTGCCCGGTGAATCACCGCGCAACTGGAAGCCGAAACGGTAATTGACCGGGTATTCGATGTTCAGCGCGCGGCGGATGCCGACGTAGCCGGAGACATCGTGGAAGTCATAGTCCAGGCACAGCGCGCGGCCGCCGCCAGCGCCACTGACCGGGCGCAGCGAACCGCTGACCTGGTCGGACAGCACCAGCTTCCAGGCCGCGACGTCGTCGAAGTCGTCCAGCACCTTCGGTGCCGGCAGCGCCGGTGGCGCGGCGATCGCCAGGGAGGTCCACAGCAGGCCCAGTCCAACGGCGATCGCTCGCTTCATCCCTTGACGCTCCCCAGCAACAGACCTTGGATGTAGTACCGCTGCAGCACCAGGAACAGCGCCAGCACCGGGACCACGGTGACCACCGCGCCGGCCATCATCATTTCCACGTCCATGATGTGCTCGCGCGAGAGGGTGGCCAGCGCCACCGGCAAAGTGTAGTGCTCCTGATCGGTCAACACGATCAGCGGCCACATGAAATCGTTCCATGCGCCCATGAAGGTGAAGATCGCCAGGGTCACCAGCACCGGCTTGAGCATCGGCAGCACGATCTGGAAGAAGATGCGCAGCTCCCCTGCCCCGTCGATACGGGCCGCTTCCAGCAATTCGTCCGGAATCGAACGCGCGTACTGGCGCACCAGGAAGATGCCGAACACGCTGGCCAGCGCCGGCACGATCACGCCGCCGAAGCTGTTGACCAGGCCCAGCTGCTTCATCAGCAGGAACAGCGGCAGCATCGCCACCTGCGCTGGAATCACCAGCGCCGCCATCAGCACCTGGAACAGGCGCTCGCGCCCGGCGAAGTTGAGCTTGGCGAACGCATAGCCGGCCATGGTGTTGAGCAACAGCGAGCCAAAGGTGATCGCCAGCGAGACGAGCAGGCTGTTGGCGAAGTTGCCGCCCATGCCAGTGCGCGCGAACAGCTCATGGTAGTTGTGCGTGGTGATGCTCGAAGGCAGCAGCGGCGGCGGGAAATGGCTGGCCTCGCCCTGCGGCATGAACGAGACCGAGAGCATCCACAACAGCGGTGCCAGGCTGACCAGGGCCAGCACCAGCAACGCACCATTGATCAACCACGGGTACCAGCGCGACTGGCCGATTTCACGACTCATACCAACTGCCTCTTGCGGCCGAAACGCAGCATCACGGTGGTCACCGCCAGGATGATCAGGAACAGCAGGAACGCCACGGCGGAGGCGCGTCCCAGGTTCCACCACTTGAAGCCTTCCTCGAACATGAAATACAGCACGCTGACGGTGCTCTGCAGCGGGTCGCCGCGGGTCATGACATACGGCTCGGCGAACAGCTGGAAGTAGCCGGACACGGTGATCACCCCGACCACCAGCAGCACCGGGCCGAGCATCGGCAGGGTGATGTGCAGGAACTGCTTCCAGCGCGAGGCGCCGTCGATGCGCGCAGCCTCGTACAGGTCATGCGGGATCGCCTGCAGGCCGGCCAGGAAGATCACCATGTTGTAGCCGAAGTTCTTCCACACCGCGAACAGCATGATGGTCGGCATCGCCCAGTTGGGATCGCCCAGCCAGTCGATCGGGCTGATGCCCAGATGGCCCAGGCCGTAGTTCACCAGGCCGTAGCTGGTATGGAACAGGTAGCGCCAGATCACCGCCACCGCCACCAGCGTGGTCACCACCGGCGCGAACAACGCGGTGCGGAACAGCGCCTTGAAGCGCGCGGCCGGTGCATTCAGCAGCATCGCCGCGCCCAGCGACACGCCGATCGACAAGGGCACACCGATCAACACGAAGTAGGTGGTATTCCACAGCGACTTCCAGAACATCGGTGTCTGCAGCAGGTCGATGTAATTGCCGAGGCCGACAAACCGCAGGTTGCTGCTGTCAGCCAGGGCATACAGGTCGAAGTCGGTCACGCTCAGCGCCAGCGCCGAAGCCACCGGCAGGCCGAAGAACACGCCCAGCACGATCAACGAGGGCCCGGCGAAGATCCAGCCGGCAAGCGAAGTACGTTTCATTGCGCGCTCCCGGCGGCTACGGCACTGCTGGACTGCGACGACGGTGCGCGCTGCTGCAGGCGTTGTTGTTCATGCATCCAGCGGCGCTTGGCCAGCACCTTGTCCACGCGCTGGTCCAGTTCTTCCACGGCCTTGTCCTGCGGCAGGCCACCGCGCACCACCTTCTCGGTGACGATGCGCATTTCCTGCACGATGCGCTCCCATTCGAGCACCTTCGGCGTCGGCTTGACCCGCTCCAGCTGGTCACGGAATGCCGCTGCCAGCGGATCGTTGGCCAGCGACGGTGCGTTCCAGGTACTGCGGCGCGGCGGTAGGTCGCCGATGATCGAATGGAAACGCGCCTGGATCTGCGGCCGCGACAGGAACTCGATCAGCTTCCAAGACGCTTCCTTCTGCTGCGACTTGCGGAAGATCACCAGGCTGGTACCACCGGCGATGCCGGCGCCGGGGCCGTCCGGACCCGGCAGCGCCGCGGTGCCCCACTGCCCTTCCAGTTCCTTCGGCTGCAGCTTCTTGAACTCGCGGATGTTCCAGGGGCCGGAGATGTAGAACACGTTGAAGCCGCGGAAGAACTCGTCCCAGACGTTGGAGATCTGCGTCTCGGACATCTTCGGCGCCCAGCCCTGCTCGAACATGTTGGCGTAGAAGGCCAGTGTGCGGCGGAACCCCGGGCTGGCGAAATTGCCGCGGGTGTCATCGTCGCGCAGCAGCGGATCGGGTTGCTGCAGTGCCAAGGACAACTGCTGCTCGAACTCATTGATCGGCATCAGCACCGCATAGCGGTTCGGACCCTGCATGCGCTTGATCGCCGCCATCTGCTCGTCCCACTCGGCCCAGGTACGCGGCGGGTGGTCGTAGCCGGCCTTGGCCAGCAGGTCCTTGCGGTAGTAGATCAGGCGTGTATCGACGTACCACGGCACGCCCACCAGCTCGCCGTGGATCACGTTGGTATCCCAGATGCCCTGGAAGTAGTCCTTTTCATCAACGACCGCCGAGTGATCGACGAACGGCTGCAGCGGTGTCAGCGCATCGAGCTCGGCGAACTCGGGCACCCAGGTGTTTCCGAGCTGGCAGACATCCGGCAGGCCATCGGCAGCGAACGCGGTCAGCAGTTTCTCGTGCGCTGCCGTCCACGGGATGTTCTGCACATCCACCTTGATGCCGGGGTTCTCGGCCTCGAACTCGTGGATCAGCTCGCTGACCACCTCGGCTTCGCGACCCATCGCCCAGAAGCGCACGGTGGTGGTTCCAGGCTCGGTGCGGGCGCAGCCGGCCACGGCCAAAGCGGCCAGGGCGGGCAGCGCCCAGCGGCGCAGGCGGTCGATCCAGTTCGGCACCGGGTTACTTCCCCTGCCCTGTGTTGCGGTTGGCATTGTTTTTCTGTTCCTGCGCGGCAGCCGCGCGTGATTCGGCGATACCCACCGCGCGTGCCGCCGCGGCCTTTTCGTCCTTCTGCAGCTCCAGCGGCTGGAACGCGCCTTCCGGCGCCAGCCAGCCACCGCTGAACCCTGCCCGCTCCAGTCCCTTGCGGATGTAGGGGTTCTTCTTCATCACCTCCCACACGAAATCGTTGCGGTAGTTGGCGATCATGGTCAGGATCGGTCCCTGGTCGATGGCGATGTAATCGCTGGCGACCCAGCCGCGATCCGGCACCAGGCGGCCGGTCTTGATAGGGATGTCGTAGTTGAAGCTGGGGTTGAATGAATCCAGGAAGCCGTAGCTGGAATAGATGTAGTCGCCGTAGCGCTTGTGCATTTCCAGCGTGGCCGGGATCACCTGCTCCGGCGCAAACACCACCGAGGCGATCGCAGCAGTCGGGGCGATGGTGCCGTCATCGAAATTCTCGCGCAGCCCAGCGCCGCGCGAGGAGTAATGGCGGAACTGGCGCTGCTCGCCGCGGTACTCCTGCGTGGTGTTCTGCGGGCCATCGCTGGCGGTCAGGCCCCACACATTCTCGCCATACTCCTTCCACTGCATCGGGTTGGCGATGGCGTATTCGCGCTGGGCCAGCGCAGCCGAGCGGCTGTTGAGGAAATAAGTGCTGCCGCGCTCGCGCATGTATGCGTCCTGGATATCGCGGAAGTCGATCCAGACGTGGCTGTACTGGTGGCCGAACAGCGGGCCGAAGGACAGGTATTCCTGGCCCTGGTAAACACCCCAGTCGTTGTCGTAGGTGCGCGTCCACACCGTCCACGCATCCGGGCTGACCGGGTGCGTGGGCGACCCCAGGGCAAGGATGTAGACCATCATCGCCTCGTTGTAGCCCATCCAGTCGTGGTCGATGAAGCCGCTCTCGGGGAACCAGCCCATCGAGATCAGCGGCGCACGCTGCTGCAGCCACGGCCAGTCCACCTTCTTGTACAAGGTGTCGGCGATCTGGCGGATCTCCTTCTCGCGCGGATCATCGCCGTCGTAGTACGACTGCGCGAACAGCACGCCCATCATCAGCAGTGCGGTATCCACCGAGGACAGTTCGACCCAGCTGTCGTAGCGACGGCCTTCCTGCATGTCCAGGAAGTGGTAGTAGAAGCCCTTGTAGCCGGCCTTGCCGGTGCGCTGCGGGCCCATCGGCACATCGCGGAAGAACTTCAGCGTGGTCAGCGTGCGGTCGATGGCCTGGTTGCGGCTGACCCAGCCGTTTTCTATGCCGATCGGATAGGCAGTCAACGCGAAACCGACCGAGGCGATGCTGGCGAACGGCCGTGACGGGTAGCGGTCCGGGGTCAGGCCGTTCACTTCGTTGGTAGTGTCCCAGAAGAACTGGAAGGTGCGGCGTTCGATGTCATCGAACAGCGGCGGAAGCTCCGGCTTCATCGGCCGCGGCGGTGCGTCGGCCTCGATCAGGATCACCGGCGGGCGGGGCTTGGCAGGTTCCTGCTGGGCCGGCTGGCAGGCGGCCACGGCCAGGCTCAGCGCTGCGGCGGACAACAGATGGCGTGCCTGCATGGCGCGGTTCCTCCGGTGGTCTGATCGATGGGAAAGCATAACGTCCAATGATCTGAAATCGTTTACAAGGTGCGCTCTTAAAAAACCACGAAAAACGTGGCTTGACACCGCGATCATTGCCCACGCCGCTGCCCCCTGGCCGGCAGCGGCGTGGGCAATGGACCGGCACAGGGCCGGCCATTGCCGTTTTCACCGATGCCGCCAGCGAGCCGGCGGCATCGGGTCATGCATCACCGCCCGGGCTTAGAAGCGGAAGCCCACTTCGGCCTTGACCTGGCGCGGAGTACCGATGATGTCGCCGGTCTCGTTGTAGCTGGCCTGCAGCTTGCCGTTGGTCTTGACGTAGTTGTAGGTGGAGAAGTTGTCGAAGTTGAACACGTTGATGATGTCCAGGCGGGCGTACAGCTCGGTGTTGCCCGCCAGCTTGAACGTCTTCGTCGCCTGCAGGTCGACCGAACGGTAGCCGAAGATCTTGCCACCCACCAGGAACTTGCCGGTGGCGTTGGGCACGGCCGCCTGCGGGGTCGGCAGGGTGTAGCCGCTGGCCTGCATCACCGGGTACCAGTCGTTGACGGCGGTCGGGGTGGCCAGGGTGATCTTGCCACCGAAGGTGATGCCCCAGAAGCCCGCGTACGAACCGGTCACCACCAGGCGGTGGCGCGGCGCGCCGTTGGAGCGGATGGTCGGGTAGTCACCGATCAGGCCGCGATCGAACGCATACTTCTCGTTGATGTCGCGGTTATGGCGCGCAGTGGTCCAGGTATAGGCGATCGAGGTGCCCCAGCCGCTTTCCTTGGTGAACGGCTTCTGTGCCGACAACAGGACCTGGGTGGCGCGGGTCTTGATGCCCTGCTGGCCGATGATCAGGCTGCCGAAGCCCGGCACGTTGCAGCTCCAGGCCTGGCTCAGGCCTGCGGAGGTGCCGCCGCACAGGCGCGGATCATCGAAGAACTGGCCGGTCGGGTAGCGGTTGCCCAGGGTGAAGGCGAAGCCGTCGTAGCTCAGGGTACGAGCGATGGTGGCATCGGTCAGCCAGTCGCCGATCTGGTTGCTCATGCCCAGGCTGAACTGGTCCGAGTACGGCGCCTTCAGCTTGTTGTTCAGCAGGTCAACCTCCAGCCCGGCATTGCTGGTCGCGCCGACCAGTGCCTGCAGGTTGCCGATGCCGTTGAGCAGGTTCGGATTCCAGTCATAGCAGGCGGCCTGGCCGTTGATGCAGGTGTTGGTGGCCGGGTTGCGGAAGTAGATGGTCGGCTGCGGCAGGGCCAGCTTGGTGGTTTCCAGCTGCAGGTTGTCGAACAGGTCACGGTCGTAGGAACGGCCGGCACCACCGTGGATCACGTGCTGCTCGTCGGCATTGATGTCATACGAGAAGCCCAGGCGCGGCTGCCAGGCATCCTTGAACGCCTTGCGGTTGTGGCCGTTGCTGATGTAGTCGCTGATGTCCAGGCCACCCAGTGCCAGCGAATCGGCATAGGTCTGGCCGGCGGGGGCGCGCGGATCCTGCGAATAGATGGCGTCGACCACCTGCTGCGGGGTCACGAAGTCCAGGTAGGACGGGGTCTTTTCGTAGTCCCAGCGCAGGCCGATGTTCAGCTGCAGGTGGTCGTTGACCTGCCAGTCGTCCTGGATGAACACGCCGTACTGCTTGGACTTCGAACGCACTTCGCCGGACACGCCGGACACGCCGGTCACCGGCTTGACGAACTGCGCCTTGTACGGAATCGAATCGGGGAAGTCCGGATCGCCCAGCGAGTAGGTGAAGGTCGGGTTGATCTGTGCCGCATCGGATGCGTACAGATCGATCGCCTTGTACTTCACGCCCATCTTGATGGTGTGGTCACCGGCCCACTGGATGCCATCCAGGGTCAGGTTGTCTTCGATCGACCAGCCCTTCTGGCCCTTCACCTGCGAATCCAGTGCCGAGGCGCCACCGATCTTCACGATGGTGCGGTCTTCGGGGCCGTCTGGTGCGGTGTAGGTGATGCCGTTGGCCAGCGTCAGCGGGGTCGGGTTGTTGAACGAATCCTCGTGGGTGACCATCAACTCGTTGTAATAGCGCTCACCACTGTGGTTCCAGCGCAGGGCATAACGACGGTCGGTGTTGACCACTTCACGGCCGGCTTCCGGCGAGGTCTGGCCACTGAACTGCGACTGGGTTTCGTCGCGGTCCTGGAAGGTCAGCTCGATGCGATCGTTGTCGGTCGGCTCGAAGTCGATCTTGCCGAAGATCAGGTCCTGCTGGAACGGCTGGCTGGCCGGGCCAAGGCCGGCGGCGCCGGCCGGCGGCAGCAGGCCGGCAGCGCCGGTGACCGCGCCATCCGGCGCGATGGTGACCGGCAGGTCAAAGCGCTTGGCTTCGTAGGTCACGAAGAAATGCGCCTTGTCCTGGATGATCGGGCCGCCCAGGGCGAAGCCGTATTCCTTCTCGGCCGAGACCATCTTCTCCTTGCCACCCTGGCGCTCGGCCGGGGTCTTGGCACGCATGTCTTCATCGGTGTAGCGGTAGAACGCCTCACCCTTGAACTCATTGGTGCCGGACTTGGTTGCAGCCGTCACCGCGGCGCTCGACACCTGGCCATACTCGGCCTTGTAGTTGCCGCTGATGACCTTGTATTCGCCGATGGCCAGCTGCGGGAACGGGTTGCCGGCGCTGCCGGACTGGCCGGCCACGCCGCCGCCCTTGACGTAGCTCTTCTGGCCCACGCCGTCGATGTACACGTTGGTGCCATCGGCATTGGTGGCGCCGCCGCGCAGCGAGGTGTTGCCCTTGGCGTCGCGGGTGAAGATCAGGCCCGGCACCGCGTCGGCGAACTCCAGGAAGTTGCGCGACACCTGCGGGGTGGTCTGGATCTGCTGCAGGCTGACGGTCTTGCCGACTTCGGAGGTGCGCACTTCCTGCAGCAGGGTCGGCGCAACAACGTTGACGGTGTCCAGGTTGGTGGCCGCGGTCGAACCCGGGGTGCTGCTGGCGGCACCGGCAAAGTTCAGCGTCGCGGTCGAGGCCACGGTGACGGTGACCTTCTGGGTCTGGCCGTTGGCGACCACGTTGTAGGTGCCCGGATCCAGGCCCATCAGCGAGTAGCTGCCGTCGGCGCGGATGGTGCCACGGCGGACGGTACCGGTGGCCACGTTGGTGGCGGTCACTTCGGTGCCTGCCTGGGCGCCGGCAACCTGGCCGCGCAGGCTGGCGTTGGCCGACTGCGCCATGACGTTGGGGGCGGCAGCCAGCATCAGGCAGCTGACCAGTGCGGTGCTCAGCAGCCGGCGCGCCGGCATGCGGAAGGTGGTATGCATCATCAACTCAATCTCCGGGTGGCGGTAACCGCTTGCGCGGTCCCTGCGATCAATCAAAAAAGAAGGAACGCCTCTGGCTTCAACGGCCGGATGGCGGAGTGGTGGAATCGCGAACAATCAAGCGGGGAACCAGGGTCTGCTTGTCCCCTGCCCCATCCGTGGAGGTGCCGTCCATCAACTGCATCAGACGCGTCATGGCCCGGTCGCCGAGCTCGGCGATGCTGACCTGCATGGTGGTCAGCGACGGGTGGACGAAACGCGCCAGTGGAATGTCATCGAAACCCGCCAAGGCAACATCGGCGGGCACACGGACGCCGGCCTGGGTGAATGCATACAGGCACCCCAGGGCCATCATGTCGTTGGCGGCGAATACGGCATCGGGCAGCGCTCCGGCTGCCAGCAACTCCTGACCGGCACGATGGCCGGAAGCTTCGTCGAAATCACCGGGCAACTCGATGCCTTCGGCGCCACCGCCAAAAGCCACCAGCGCGTCACGGAAGCCGCGCAGGCGCTCGCGCGCGTCGAAGTTGAGATCCGGGCCAGAAATGAAAGCGATGCGACGGTGGCCGGCGTCCAGCAGGTGGCGGGTCATCGCCATCGCACCTGCGTGGTCATCGATGCTCAGCACCGGGTGGTCCTGCCCGGGCAGATAGGTATTGATCAACACCGTCGGCAGCGACTGCGGCAGGTTGTCGGTCAGGAAGCCCGGGCTCTCGGCGTACGGCGAGAGCACAAGCAGGCCGTCGACGCGGCCGCGCATGGCACGCAGGGCGGCGCCCTGCTGTTCCTGATCGCCGTGGTAGCTGGACACCAGCAGGTGCTGGCGGCGGTTGCGGGCCACGCCGTCGATGCCGCGCATCAACTCGGAGAAGAATTCGCCGTACAGATCAGGCAGCACCACGCCCACCGTATTGGTGCGGCGGCTGCTCAGGCTGCGGGCGGCGGCGTGCGGGGTGTAACGCAACCGTGCGGCCACCTCCAGCACAAGCTGGCGGACCGGTTCGGCGACATTTTCATGCCCGTTGAGCGCGCGGGAAACCGTGGCCACGGAGACCCGGGCTTCGCGTGCGACGTCTTTGATTGTGATAGCTGCCTTGTTCACGAAGCCGCCCTCCACGGCTTGGACCTACCAGCATTGGCGCGGAATGTAAGCGTTTCCATCTGGGCTTGTAAACAGTCCGTTAGGCGAATGTCCCGAAATGGACATGAAAACCTGTCCGTGGCGAGGCCCATGAAGGACCCGCCAGGACA
Source organism: Stenotrophomonas sp. YJH_SMC_27 (assembly GCF_059369815.1). Lineage (NCBI taxonomy): Bacteria > Pseudomonadati > Pseudomonadota > Gammaproteobacteria > Lysobacterales > Lysobacteraceae > Stenotrophomonas > Stenotrophomonas sp. YJH_SMC_27. The sequence goes on from NZ_JCAFTA010000016.1 coordinate 18,706, forward strand.
GCGTGGGACAAGGGCTCAGCCCTGTTCTGACGGGGTCTGCGCGCGGATGGACAACGCGTGGATATCGGTCTCCATCATCGACCCCAGCGCGGCATAGACCGCGCGGTGCCGGGCCAGCGGACCCAGCCCGGCGAAGCGCTCACTGACCACATGCACGTTGAAATGGCCGCGGCCATCGCGTGCACCGGCGTGGCCGGCATGACGATGACTGTCGTCTTCGATTTCCAGCACGCTGGGGGCCAGCGCCTGCTGCAGTGCGTCACGCATCCGCTCGATCCGCTCCGCGTTCACGGCAGGACCTTGCGGAACGGCCGCACCTGCACATGGGTGTATACGCCGGCGGCGACGTACGGGTCGGCATCGGCCCAGGCCTGGGCCTGCGGCAGCGACTCGAACTGTGCAATCACCACCGAACCACTGAAGCCGGCCGGGCCCGGGTCTTCGCTGTCCACCACCGGGCACGGCCCGGCCAGCAGCAGGCGCCCCTCGTCGCGCAGCGCATGCAGGCGCGCCAGGTGTTCCGGCCGCGCCTGCAGCCGCTGCGCCAGCACATCCTGGCCGTCATACCCTTCGATCACATACCACACCGGCATTTCCTCGCTTGCGTTGTCGGGTGCGCAGATTCTAGCCAATGCGCTCCCTGCCCCGGCCCGGCTGGACACTGGCGCGACAAAGGCTTACCCTAGACTCCATTGCACGTGGTGGATGCAGCAGCCCGTCGGTTTTGCGGCCAACGCAGCCCCCGACGACCGTCCCGCTGCTTCAAACCGGACCATCCGGCCGGGCCACGTAGACGACCTCCCCGTAGTTCTGTCGCTGCCGTCTCCTGCGGCGCGTCCTGCTGTTTGATATGTGTGGAATCGCGCCGATCCCGGCGTGTCTGGTGCCCTGGGGCGCCGTGGCGTTGGCCCGGCGAACCCGGTGCCGCGACTGGTCCGTTGCAATCCTGATGTCCATTAGATGACTTCCGAACTCGCGCTTGACGCGAACCCGCCAACCCGGCCGCCCGCCCCCCAGCAGCAGGAAATGCCGCTGGCCGTGGTGCATGGGCAACCGGTCCTGCAGATCCCGCAGGACCTGTACATCCCGCCGGACGCGCTGGAAGTCATCCTGGATGCCTTCGAAGGCCCGCTGGACCTGCTGTTGTACCTGATCCGCCGCCAGAACCTCGATGTACTGGACATCCCCGTCGCCGAGATCACCCGGCAGTACGTGGAATACATCACCGTGATGCGCGAGCTGCGCTTCGAGCTGGCGGCCGAGTACCTGGTGATGGCCGCGATCCTGGCCGAGGTGAAGTCGCGGATGCTGCTGCCGCGCCCGGTCAGCGAGGAAGGCGATGAGGCCGACCCGCGCGCCGAGCTGGTGCGCCGGCTGCAGGAGTACGAACGTTTCAAGCAGGCCGCCGAGGACATCGACGCCCTGCCCCGTCAGGACCGCGACACCACGGTGGCGCATGCCTTCATGCCCGAACGCGCCACGGTGAAGCTGCCGCCGCCGGTGGACCTGAAGGAAATGCTGCTGGCTTTGCACGACGTGCTCAAGCGCGCCGAGCTGTTCAGCGGCCACGCCATCAAGCGCGAGGCACTGAGCGTGCGGCAACGCATGGGCGAGGTACTCGGCCGCCTGGAAGACGGCAGGTTCTATCGCTTCGAAGGGCTGTTCACGGCCGAAGAAGGCAAGCTGGGCGTGCTGGTCACGTTCCTGGCGGTGCTGGAGCTGGCCAAGGAACAGCTGCTGGACATCGTCCAGGAAGAACCGCTGGCGCCGATCTACGTCAAGTCGCTGGCGGCCGGCAACACCAACGCCCCGCTGCAGTTCAGCAGCGAGTTTGACGACAACGACGCCTCCAATGCCAATGAGTGAGCGCTGAGTGCCGATGGACCAATCGCTGATCGACCGCATTGTCGAGGGTGCCCTGCTGGCCTCCAGCCAGCCGCTCACCCTGGCCCAGCTGAAGGACCTGTTCCCGGAAGATGAGCCCGCACCGCCGGGCAGCATCGAACGTGCGCTGGAACGGCTGCGCGAGGCCTGCGAAGGACGCGGCGTGGAACTGGTCGAGGTCGCTTCGGGCTTCCGCTACCAGGTCACCAGCGAAGTGCATGGCTGGATCAGCCGGCTGTGGACCGAACGCAAGACCCGCTACACCCGTGCCACCCTGGAAACCCTGGCGCTGATCGCCTACCGGCAGCCGATCACCCGCGGCGAGATCGAACAGGTGCGCGGCGTGGCGGTCAGCAGCAACATCATCCAGGCACTGGAAGAACGCGAATGGATCCGCGTGGTCGGCCACCGCGACGTGCCCGGCAAGCCGGCACTGTTCGGCACCACCAAGGGCTTCCTGGACTACTTCGGGCTGAAGCGGCTGGACGAACTGCCGCCGCTGTCGGAACTGAAGGACCTGGGCGAGCTGGAACCGCAGCTGGCGCTGGACCGCGATGCTCCGGCCGTTGCCGGCGCCGACGGCCCGGACGTCTCGGCCGACGGCGCTGCCGCCAACGACGACGCCGGCCTGGCCGGCAGTGACACCCCCGATTCCGCCGATGCAGCGCCTGCGTCGGCCACCGATGAGCAAGCACCTTCGCCCTTCGATGATGGGCACCCCGATTCCGCGCCGGGCGAGCGCGCGGTGCCCCTGAACGAACGCGAAGACAACGCCGTCGCGATGACGACCGTGGCTGTTGACCAAGCCGATTCCGAACCAGAGGCCGACCTCGAAACCGTCGGCCGGAGCAAAACTGATGAGTGACACCCCCCGTAACAAGCTCTCGCTGAAGCGCGAAGCCACCTCCGAACAGTTCAAGCTGGAAGAGCGCCTGCACAAGGTGCTGGCCCAGGCCGGCCTCGGCTCGCGCCGTGCGCTGGAACAGCGCATTGCCGAGGGCCTGGTCAAGGTCAACGGTGAAGTCGCGCAGACCGGCATGTCGGTCAAGAGCGGCGACAGGATCGAACTGGACGGTCGCGGCTTCGTCGCCACCGCCCTGTCCGAACCGTCGCGCGTGCTGGTCTACAACAAGCCTGAAGGCGAAGTGACCACCCGCGAAGATCCCGAAGGCCGCCCGACCGTGTTCGAATCGCTGCCGCCGCTGAAGGGCGCGCGCTGGATCGCCATCGGCCGCCTGGACATCAACACCACCGGCCTGCTGCTGGCCACCACCGACGGTGAACTGGCCAACGCCATGATGCACCCGTCGTTCGAGGTCGAGCGCGAGTACGTGGTGCGCGTGCGTGCGCCGGAAGGCGAGGAAAAGGTCTCCGACGCCATCGTCGACCGCCTCAGCCGTGGCGTCGCGCTGGAGGACGGTCCGGCCAAGTTCGATGAGATCGAACGCATCGGCGGCACCGATTCGCACGACTGGTTCCGCGTCGTGGTGAAGGAAGGCCGCAACCGCGAAGTGCGCCGCCTGTGGGAATCGCAGGGTTGCCAGGTCAGCCGCCTGAAGCGCACCCGCTACGGCAAGGTTAGCCTGCCGCGCGAACTGGCCCGTGGCCATTCGGTGGAACTGGGTACCGCCCAGGTGGAAGCGCTGCGTGCGCAGCTGAAGCTGGAAGAAGGCGCACCGTCGGCGCTGACGCTGCAGCCGGTGATCGGCCAGCGCCGCGCCGCCAAGACCACCGTGCGCGTGCGCGAAGGTGGCCGCGGCAATGCCTACGTCAATGGCCACAACACCGCTGACGAAGGTCGCGAGCTGCGCCGTTTCGACAACGTCCGCGAAGACCGCGGCCGTGGTCGCGGCGGCAAGGGTGGCGGCTTCAAGGGCGGCCTGACGGTCAGCGGTGAAGCGGCAGCCAAGCAGTCGCAGAAGCCGTTCAAGCAGCGCGCCCCGAAGAATGATCGCTCGCTGCCGGAAGGCAATCCGGCGGCATTCCGCACCTGGTACGTGCCGGATGGCGTAAGCACCGGCCCGAGCGGCCATCGCAACGCCGGTCCGGGCGCGCGCGGCCCCGGTGCCCGTGGTCCGGGTGCAGGCGGCCAGGGCCGTCCGTATGGCAAGCCGAAGGGTCCGGGTGCAGGCGCCGGTGGCGGCCAGGGCCGTGGCGGTTTCGGCGGTGAAGGCCGTGGCGGCGCAGGCGGCCAGGGTCGTCCGGCCGGTGCCGGCAACCGCTCGCAGGGCCAGGGCAACAGGCACCCGTACGGCCACCCGGGCAATGCCCCGAGCTTCCCGTCCGACCACGCCACGCCGGGCTTCAACCCCTACGGCAGCCCGAAGCCGGCGCACGGTGCGCGTCCGGGCGGTCGTGGTCCGGGCGGCGGCAACCGTGGCCCGGGCGGCAATCGCGGCCCTGGCGGCCCGGGTGGGAACCGTGGTCCGGGCGGCCCCGGTGGCAACCGCGGTCCGGGCGGCCCGCGCCGCAGCGGCCCGCGCGGCGGCTGATCACCGGCCCGACTGAAATGAAAAACCCCGGCTCCGGCCGGGGTTTTTCTTTGAAAAGGGGACGGAGGGGATTAAGTCGTTTTTGCCACGGCCTGTATCAAAGGGGCGAAAGCGACTTAATCCCCTCCGTCCCCTTTTGCGTGGCGCTGGAACGCGGCGGGCGTGGTGCCGGTCATGCCGCGGAAGAAGGCGATGAACGGGCTCTCGGCGGAGAAGCCGGTGTCCTGGGCCACATGCGCGACGCGATGACCGAGCAACAGCAGCTCCATGGCCCGCATCAGGCGCCATTGCTGGCGCCAGGCCTGATAGCCCATGCCTGTATCGTGTTGCATCAACCGGCCAACCGTACGCGCGCTCAGGCCGGTACGCGTGGCCAGTTCGTGCAGTTCGGGCGGCAGCTGTTCGGCCAACGGCAGGCAACGTGCAATGCGCGGATCACGCGGCAAAGGCAGGTCCATCGGAGCCACCGGTGCAGCAGCGATTTCCAGCACGCACAACGCCAGTTGGTGGTGCGCGCGCGGCGACTGCCAGTCATGGTCGAACGGCGCCTGCGCAATCGGCTCCAGCAAGGCCTGCAGCAGCGGCCCCACGCCGATGATCGCTGGTTGCCGGGGCAGCTGGGCTGACAGGGTGGCGTCGAAGTACAACGAACGGTAGTCGACCGCCTGGCGCATCTGCGCGCGATGGCGTAGCCCACCGGGAATCCACGCGGCGCGCGCGGGCGGCAGCAGGCTGATGCGATCACCGTAGGTGAGGCGCGTGCAGCCCTGCCGGGTGTAGAGCAGTTGCGCGCGTGCATGCTGGTGCCAACCCGAGTCGTGATCCGCCAGTGATGCTGCGATCCCCAGCACCGGAGCGCTCCAGGCATCGGCGTCGAAGTGCGTGTGCGGCTGCAACCAGGCCATGTCTGATTTCATACATTCGATGACAGGATAGACAGGGTGCGTCATTGCAGTCGCGACCACAATGCGCGGCCCTTGTTCCTGGAGCGCCCGCATGTCGCGCCGCATGTTGTTGCTCACCATTGCACTGCTGATGTTTCCGCAGTTGGCACAGACCCTGTACAGCCCGGCCCTGGCCGATCTGGCCAAACGCTTCGCCCTGCCGCCGGGTACCGCCAGCCAGGCCATGAGCCTGTATCTGTTCGGCTTCGCTGCAGGCGTGCTGCTGTGGGGGCGCCTGGCCGATCGTATCGGTCGTCGCCCGGCCCTTCTATGTGGCTTGGGCGTCTTTGCAGTGGCTGCACTGGGCGGCCTGCTCGCTGGTAGCTTCGGCCAGGTGTTGCTGGCCCAAGCGCTGGCCGCGGTTGGCGCCGCCGCTGCTTCGGTGGTCACCCAGACCGTGCTGCGCGACCACCTGCAGGGACCCGCGTTGGCGCAGGCATTCTCCTGGATCGGCATGGCCCTGGCCCTGAGCCCGGCCATCGGCCTTGCACTGGGCACGCTGCTGGTCGCCGTCCATGGCTATGTCGGCGTACAGTCCGGCCTGCTGCTGACCGCTGCCGTGCTGGCAGTCGCATGCCTGGCTGGCCTGCGCGAAAGCCGCCCTGCACATATCCCGCACACGCCCATGCTGCCGCTGCTGCGGCAACTGCTGTGCGATCGCTGGATCTGGTCACACGCATTGCTGGTGATGGCTTTCAACGTAGCGATGTACAGCTGGTACGCGCTCGGTCCTTTCGCATTTGCGCGCCTGCACTGGCCCGCCGCCTGGTTCGGCGCCAGCGGCGCGTTGCTGGCACTGGGCTCGGCACTGGGTGCATGGGGCAATGGCCGCCTGTTGCGTGCCGGCGTTGCCGCGGCCACGCGCATCCGCACCGCCGCAGGCCTGGTTCTGACGGGAGGCCTGCTGGCTGCGCTGCTGCATGATCACCCTGCCCTGGTCGCGGCGATGGTGCCGGTGGTGACGGGCTTCGGCCTTGCCATTCCCAATGTGCTGGGCCAGGCCCTGCGCGGCTACCCACATTGTCTTGGCAGCGCAGGCGCACTGTTCGGCCTGCTCTACTACCTGTTGATCGGTGCGGCAATGGCGTTGGTCGGTGCAGTGCAGCTGCTGGCACCGACGCTCATCGTGTGCGGCCTGCTGGCCTTCTGGCTGCAGCGGCGGCGTCCCGCTGCGACCTAGGAATTGCTGCAAAAACAGCGCACTGTGCGCGGCTTCCGGGAACGGCTTTGATTCGCTGGCTATCGTGCGCGCTGTCCCACACAAGACCGATGCCCATGATCACCATCACCGCCGAACAGGCCCGCGCCAACGCTGACGCCGCCAAGCGCCCGATCGAACTGTTCTACCGCGACCTCGACAACGCCATCCAGGCCGGCTCGGAAAATGGCCGTCGCTACATCGTGTTCGGCTTCAGCCAGGTAATGGCCAGCGAGCAGCTCGTCGAAGACGCGGTCGCACAATTGCTGAAAAATGGTTTCGATGTCGAACGGCTGTTGAGCGATTCCGAACAGCACTACATCCGCATCAGCTGGGGAACTGCCCAGCCGACGCGCCTCAGCGCCGGCTGATGGTGAAGGCGGCGCCGTCCACGCCCAGGTCCCAGCCCTTGCCGGTACCGGACAGGGCCAGCGAGATGTCGCCCTTGGTCATCACCTGCGCGTTGCTGGATTTCGCCGCACCCGCATGCGCACCCACCGACGCGTAGGTACCCAGCAGTTCGTTGACGCTGACCGCACCGGTGAAGCTGCCACGCCCATTGGTGATCTTCGACTTGCCCACGGTCAGGCCCCCGCCCTTCACTTCGATACGCACCGGCATGCTGGCGCCATTGCTGCAGGTGACCGTGCCGGTGCCGGAAGCGGTCTTGTAGATCAGCGACCAACCGGACAGGTTGTAGCGCAGCTGGCAATCGAGATTGCCGGCGGCGTGTGCAGCTGGGGCCAGCGTTGCAGCAGACAGGGCCAGCAGCAGGGCGAGAGGCTTGTTCATGGCGGCACTTCCAGTTCGGTCGGACTGCCGGCGAATCTAGCAGCGCGCGCGTGCAGATTGGATGCAGGCGCGCGCGCTGGTGCGGCGGTGTTCAGGCCGTGACTCAGGCCTGTTCGTCCAGGTGAAAGGCATCGGCATCGAGCATCGCCGGGAAGCGCGCACGATGTGCGGCCAGTGCTTCGGCCGAAATGGTGGTGGTCACCACCTGTTCGCGTTCGCGGATCTCCACCTGCGGCTGGCCGAGGAAGTCGATCACCGCGCTGTCGCCGGCGTAGTGCAGCTGGTTGCCGTCCACGCCGACGCGGTTTACCGCCGCCACGAAGCACAGGTTCTCGATCGCGCGCGCACGCAGCAGGGTCTTCCACGCATAGGCGCGCGCCGACGGCCAGTTGGCCACGAAGATCTGCAGGTCGAAATCCAGCTGCTGCGGGCGTTCGACGTTGTAGCGGTTGCGGCAGAACACCGGGAAGCGCAGGTCGTAGCAGACCTGCGGATTGACCCGCCAGCCCTTCCATTCCACGCTCAGGCGCTCACGGCCAGCGGCATAGCGCTCGTGCTCGCCGCCGTAACGGAACAGGTGGCGCTTGTCGTAGTACTGCAGGTTGCCATCGGGGGTGGCGAACAGCAGGCGGTTGTACACGCCCTCGCCGTCGCGCAGCTGCACGCTGCCGATCACCGCCGCACCCAGGGCCCGGGCCTGTTCGCGCGCCCAGGCCACGGTCGGGCCGTCCATGCCTTCGGCCTGGGCAATGGCGTCATTGGAGAAGCCACTGGTGAAGGTCTCCGGCAGGATCACCAGGTCGGTGGTGCCGGCCAGCGGTGCGAGCAGCGCGCCGTAGTAGGCGCGGTTGCCGGCCGGATCGTGCCAGCGGGTGTCACCCTGGACGAGGGAAATGCGCAGGTCCTGCATGTTCACGCCTCCGCTCAGAGCAGGCGCAGGCGTTCGATCGCCGCGTCCATCGTTGCTTCATTCTTCGCAAAGCACAGGCGCACCAGGCGCTGGCCGGCCGGCGGGGACTCGTAGAACGGCGACAGCGGGATGGCGGTCACGCCCTTCTCGATGGTCAGCCACTTCACGAACTCATGGTCCGGCAGGTCGCTGATGGCCGAGTAGTCGACCAGCTGGAAGTAGCCGCCCGGGACCGGCAGCGCCTTCAGGCGGGTACCGGTCAGCTGCTCGCGGAAACGGTCGCGCTTGGCCTGGTAGAACGCGCCCAGTTCCAGGTGGTGTTCGGGTTCGTCGCGGATCATCGCGGCGAAGCCGTACTGGGCCGGGCCGAAGCTGGTAAACGTGTTGTACTGGTGCACCTTGCGGAACTCGGCGGTCAGCAATGGCGGCGCCACGGCGTAGCCGATCTTCCAGCCAGTGCAGTGGTAGGTCTTGCCGAAGCTGGAAATGACGAAGGTGCGCTCGCGCAGTTCGGGATAGCGCAGCGCCGACTCATGGCGGCGACCGTCGTAGATGATGTGCTCGTACACCTCATCGGAGACCAGGTAGATCTGCGTGCCGCGCAGCAGCTCGGCCAGCGCCTGCATGTCAGCCTCGTCCAGCATCGCACCGGACGGATTGTGCGGGGTGTTGACCATCAGCATGCGGGTGCGCGGGGTGATTGCCGCGCGCACGCGGTCCCAGTCCACAGCGAAGGTCTGCGGGTCCAGCGGCACGTGCACGGCCTTGGCACCGGCAAGCTCGATCGCCGGCTCGTAGCAGTCATAGGCCGGGTCGAGCACGATGACTTCCTCGCCGGCGCGCACCACCGCGTGGATGGCATTGAAGATGGCCTCGGTGGCGCCACTGGTGACGGTGATTTCGGTGTCCGGATCAATGGTGGCGCCGTACAGGTCCAGCGACTTCTGTGCGATGGCCTGGCGCAGCGGCGCCACGCCGGTCATCGGCGGGTACTGGTTGAGGCCGGCAGCCATCGCCTTGGCCGTTTCATCGATCAGGCGCTGCGGCGCGGAAAAGTCCGGGAACCCCTGGCCCAGGTTGACCGCGCCATGTTCGGCAGCGAGCTGGGACATCACGGTGAAGATCGTGGTACCGACCTTGGGCAGCTTGGTGGTGGGTTGCATCGGCCTGGACTGTGGAGAACAAGGGCCCCCGAGTTTACGCAATCCGCGCGTCGGTAGTGCCGGCCGCTGACCGGCAACCTCGGCTGGCAGATGGCGAAATTGCCGGCCAGCGGCCGGCACTACCATGTGAATTCACCGCTACAATTGCCATCGCACTCCGGCATGAAGACCCCTGCCCCTTGAACACCCCTGCATTGCTGGCCGCCAGCGGCCTGAGCTTCTCCCGCAATGACGAGCCGGTGTTCGGCCCGCTGGACTTCCATGTGGACGCCGGCGAGGCACTGCTGGTGCAGGGTGGCAATGGCGCCGGCAAGACCACCCTGCTGCGCGTGCTGGCCGGCCTGGCCCGGCCCGGCGCCGGCCAGGTGCGGATCGACGGCAAGCCCGCCAGCAACGCCGAGCGTGCGCGCTACGTGGCCTATCTCAGCCACCTGCCGGCGCTGAAGCCGGACCTCGGTACGCTGGAGAACCTGCACTTCCTGTGCGGCCTGCATGGCCGGCGTGCCCGGCAGATGCCCGGCAACGCACTGGCGATCGTCGGCCTGGCCGGCTACGAGGACACCCTGGTGCGGCATCTGTCGGCCGGGCAGAAGCGGCGGCTGGCACTGGCGCGCATCTGGCTGTCGCCGGCGCCGCTGTGGCTGCTGGACGAGCCCTATGCCAACCTCGACCTGGAGGGCATCACCCTGGTCAACCGGATGATTTCGGCGCACCTGCGCGCCGGTGGCGCTGCGCTGGTCACCACCCACGGCGCCTATGCCGCACCGCCGGTGCGTACCCGCCAGCTCGACCTCGGCGGTGCCGCATGATCGCGCCGGGTACCGAACCGGGCCTGTGGCAGACCGCAGGCGCCCTGCTCAAGCGCGACCTGCGCCTGCTCTGGCGCCGCCGCGGCGACGCGCTGCAACCGCTGCTGTTCGCGGTGCTGGTGGTGGTGCTGTTCGCGCTGGCCCAGGGTCGTGAGCCACAGCTGCTGGCCGCCACCGCCGGCGCGGTGCTGTGGCTGGCCGTGCTGCTGGCGGGACAGCTGTCGCTGGATTCGCTGTTCCGTTCCGATGCCGAAGACGGCTCGTTGGAACAATGGCTGCTGGCGCCGGTGCCGCTGGCCTGGCTGGTGCTGGTACGCGTGCTGCTGCACTGGGCCACCACCGCCCTGCCGTTGATCGTGGTCAGCCCGCTGCTGGCCGAAATGCTGCATCTGCCGCATGACCAGCTGCCGATGTTGCTGGCATCGTTGCTGCTGGGAACGCCGTTGCTGAGCCTGATCGGTGGCGTGGTCGCTGCACTGACCGTCGGCATCCGGCGCTCTGGTATTCTCGTGGCGTTGCTGTCGTTGCCGCTGTACGTGCCGGTGCTGGTGTTCGGCGCAGGCAGCCTGGCGGCAGCCGGGCGCGGGCAGGATCCGGTCGGTGCGCTGCTGATGCTGGGCGCTGGCCTGCTGGTCGCGCTGGTGCTGGCTCCGCTGGCCACTGCTGCTGCAATACGTATTTCTCTGAGTTGACCGAGCTGAGAGCCAATCCACCCCTGCTGGATAGCCGCCACGCATGAATCCGATTGTCCGCTGGTTCCACCAACTCGGTTCGCCTCCCACGTTCGACCGTTTCGCCGCCCGCTGGTCGCGGGTGTTCTACCTCGCCGCAGTGCCGGTGCTGCTGGTCGGCATGTGGCAGGCGCTGCTGGTGGTTCCGCCGGAAGCCAAGCAGCTGGACAGTTTCCGCATCCTCTACATCCACGTGCCCAGTGCCTGGATGAGCCTGTTCGTGTTCGCACTGATGGCGCTGTACGCGGCCATCGCGCTGATCTGGCGGATCAAGGTCTGCGAGATCCTGGCCATGGCCTGCGCGCCGATGGGCGCCGGCTTCACCCTCATCACCCTGCTGACCGGCAGCATCTGGGGCAAGGGCACCTGGGGCACCTGGTGGGACTGGGACCCGCGCATGACCAGCGAACTGGTGCTGCTGTTCCTGTACCTGGGCGTGATCGGCCTGTACCACGCCATCGAGGACCGCCGCAGCGCCGCACGCGCGGCCGGCCTGCTGGCCATCGTCGGTGTCAGCCTGCTGCCAGTGATCCGCTATTCGGTGGACTGGTGGGGCGGCCTGCACCAGCGCCAGTCCATCAACGTGTTCGGTGAATCGGCGATCAGCAGCGCGATGATCGCGCCGCTGTGGTGGATGGTGATCGGCACCAAGTTCTGGTTTGCCGGTTCGGTGCTGGCCAAGGCGCGCTCTGACAATCTCGACCGCGAGGCCGGCAAGGCTTGGGTCGGTGGACGTGTCGGTGCCGAACGCCCTGTCCCGGAGGCCCAGCCATGACCCACCTTCCCTATGTGATCGGCGCCTACGCCGTGTTCGTACTGGTGCTCGGCGCCGATGCCATCGGTTCGTGGCTGCGACTGCGCGTGGCACGCCGGCTGGCACTGGCCCGCCAGCAACGCCAGCAGACCCGGGCGGGCAGGCAGGACGCAGCGACGCCGCTGTCGACGGAGCTGGAACGATGACGCCGGTACAACGCCGCCGCCTGGCCTGGGTACTGCTGGCACTGCTCGCCTCCGGCGTGGCCACCGCGCTGGTGGCGATGGCACTGGAGCGCAACATCGCCTACCTGTACACCCCTTCGGAAGTGCTGCGCGGCGATGTCGATGCGCAGTCGCGCTTCCGCTTGGGCGGCATGGTGGTGAAGGGCTCCTTCAACCGCCCGGTCGGCTCGCTGGAGGCGCGCTTCGAAGTGACCGACGGCGATGCACAGCTGGCGGTGGCCACCTCGCGGATCCTGCCGGACATGTTCGCCGAAGGCACCGCGGTGGTCGCCAGTGGCCGCCTGCAGGACGGTGTCTTCGTCGCCGACGAAGTGCTGGCCAAGCACGATGAGAAGTACGTGCCGAAGGAAGTGGCCGACAAGATGGGCGATGCCCATCGCAAGCACGACGTGCCGGTGACGGCCCCCGAGGTGCGCTGAGTGCTGCCCGAACTGGGTCAGATCCTGCTGTTGTGTGCGTTGCTGGCCTCGCTGCTGCAGGCCGGCCTGCCGCTGGTCGGTGCGCATCGCAACAACGCGGCATGGATGGCAGTGGCGCGGCCTGCCGCCTTCGCGCAGCTGCTGCTGTTGGCCGGCGCGTTCGCGGCGCTGACCGCCGCGTTCGTGCAGCAGGATTTCTCGGTGCGCTACGTGGCCGAGAACTCCAATTCGCTGCTGCCGATGATCTACCGCTATTCGGCGGTGTGGGGTGCGCATGAGGGCTCGCTGCTGATGTGGGCGCTGGTGCTGGCATTGTGGACCGGCGCGGTGGCTCTGTTCTCGCGGCACCTGCCAGCACCGGTGCAGGCGCGCGTACTGGCGGTGATGGGCATTGTCAGCGTCGGCTTTCTCGCCTTCCTGATCTTCACCTCCAATCCGTTCCTGCGCCTGAACCCGGCACCACTGGAAGGCCGCGACCTCAACCCGCTGCTGCAGGACCCGGGGCTGATCATCCATCCGCCGATGCTGTACATCGGTTACGTGGGTTTCGCGGTGCCGTTCGCGTTCGCGGTGGCCGCGCTTCTGGAAGGCCGCGTCGACGCCCGCTGGCTGCGCTGGACGCGGCCGTGGACCAACGTCGCCTGGGGCTTCCTGACTCTTGGCATAGCGCTGGGCAGCTGGTGGGCCTACTACGAGCTGGGCTGGGGTGGCTGGTGGTTCTGGGACCCGGTGGAGAACGCCAGCTTCATGCCATGGCTGGTCGGTGCGGCACTGATCCATTCGCAGGCCGTCACTGAAAAGCGCGGCACGTTCGGCAGTTGGACCCTGCTGCTGGCGATCGCGGCCTTCGCGCTTTCGCTGCTGGGCACCTTCCTGGTGCGCTCCGGTGTGCTGACCAGCGTGCATTCGTTCGCCGCCGATCCGTCGCGTGGCCTGTTCATCCTGGTGTTCCTGTCGGTGCTGGTCGGCGGCAGCCTGCTGCTGTACGCGCTGCGCGCCAGCCAGCTGAGCGTGGACGCCGACGATCCGCGCCGTGGCTTCACCGCCGCCTCGCGCGAGACCCTGCTGCTGGCCAACAACCTGCTGCTGGCCACCGCCTGCGCGATGGTCCTGCTGGGCACGCTGTACCCGCTGCTGGCCGATGCGCTGTCGCTGGGCAAGATCTCGGTCGGCCCGCCCTACTTCGGCAGTCTGTTCCTGCTGCTGATGGCGCCGATGATCCTGCTGCTGCCGTTCGGCCCGCTGGTGAAGTGGCAGCGCGACCAAACTTCGCGTGCATTCGCGCTGCTGGCGCCATGGCTGGGGCTGGCCGTGCTGCTGGGCGCGCTGGCCTGGTGGCAGGCGCCGCAGAACGGCTGGAAGGCCGGCATCGGCGTCGCCGCTGCGGCCTGGGTCGCACTCGGCACCGCACGCTTCGTCTGGCAGCGCCTGCGCGGCAATGGCCGCTTCACCGCCGAGATGCTCGGCATGATCGTCGCCCACGCCGGCATCGCCGTGTTCCTGGCTGGCGCGCTGCTGGTCGAAGCGCTGAACGTGCAGCGTGAAGTGGCGCTGGCACCGGGCCAGCATCTGGTGGTCGGTCGCTACGAAGTGCGCTTCGAGGGCGTGGACCATCGCGAAGGCCCCAATTTCATCGCCGACCGCGGTCACCTGCGGGTGTTCCGCGACGGCCGCGAACTGGCCCTGCTGCACCCGGAGAAGCGCCAGTACGCCAGCGGCGGCCAGGTGATGACCGAGGCCGGCATCGATGCACGCTTCGACGGCGATGTCTACGTGGCATTGGGCGAGCCGCTGGGCAACAATGCATGGGCGGTACGGGTGCACATCAAGCCGTTCGTGCGCTGGATCTGGCTGGGCGCGCTGTTGATGGCCCTGGGCGGATTCATCGCCGCCGCCGACCGCCGTTTCCGTCGTCCGTAGGAGTTTCCATGTCCGAGTCCCCTGCCCCGCGCCCCTCCCGCCCGCTGCCGCCGGTAGCCATCGTGATCGGCGTGCTGTTCTTCTTCGGCCTGCTCGGGCTGATGATCTACGGGGTGATGAAATCGGGTGACCCGCAGCGCGACGTGCTGCCGTCTGCGCTGATCGACAAGCCGGCACCCGCGTTCGCGCTCCCGGTGCTGCACGATCCGGAGATGATCGTGCACAGCGACGACCTGCGCGGTGCGCCCTACCTGCTGAACGTATGGGGCAGCTGGTGCGCGGCCTGCCGCGAGGAACACCCGGTGCTGACCCGCTTCGCGGAAAGCAAGCGCGTGCGCGTGATCGGCTACAACTGGAAGGATGATCCGAAGGACGCGCTGCACTGGCTGGAGCAGCTGGGCAACCCGTTCATGGTGGTGCTCAGCGATGTTGAGGGCCGCACCGCGATCGACTGGGGCGTGACCGCTGCGCCAGAAACCTTCCTGGTTGATGGCAGTGGCATCGTACGCTGGAAGTACAGCGGAGCGATGACCCAGCGCGTGGTCGACGAGAAGCTGATCCCGGCACTGGAGAAGATCGAGAAGGCCCAGGGCAGTGCCGGCAACACCCTGCATACGGCGCCCTGAGCCGATGCGCTGGCTGCTGGCGCTGCTGCTCCTGATGCTGCCGCTGGCCGCGCTGGCCCAGCAGCCGCTGCACGATCCGCAGCCGCTGCAGTTCCGCGATGGTGCCGAGGAACGCCGCTTCCATGACCTGGCCGCGCAGCTGCGCTGCGTGCAGTGCCAGAACCAGTCGCTGGCCGACTCCAACGCGCAGATCGCCCAGGACCTGCGCCGGGAGGTGCTGCAGTTGATGCAGCAGGGCCACGACGACGCACAGATCAAGCAGTTCCTAGTCGCCCGCTACGGTGAGTTCGTGCTCTATCAACCACCGTTGCAGCCGGGCACCTGGCTGCTGTGGGGTGGCCCCCTGCTGGTGCTCGGCGCCGGTGCACTGGTGGTGCTGGGCATCGTCCGCCGACGTGGACGCACCGTCGGCGCGGCGCCGGCCGGCAAGGCCGATGAAGGAGACGAATGGTGAACCATTGGCTGCCGGTGCTGGCCGGCCTGGTTGCTGCGCTGATGGCAGCACTGGTGCTGTGGCCGTTGCGCCACCACGGTCGTCGCGGTTTCGTGGTCGGCGTGTTCGCACTGGGCGTGGCCGGTGCCTGCCTGTACCTGCTGGTCGGTGATCCGCGTGCAGCACAGCTGCAGCCGACGCCGTCGGTAGCCACCCTGCGCGATGGCGTGCAGGCCCTGCAGGATGCACTGAAGCGCGACCCTCAGCGTGCCGATGGCTGGGCATTGCTCGGGCGTTCGCAGGCAGAACTGGGCAATGCCTCAGCTGCGGCAGACGCCTTCGCGAAGGCCGCCGAATTGGCACCGGATGATCCTGGCGTGCTGGTGGAAGCCGCGCAGGCGCGCGCGCAGGCTGATGCCGGCAAGCAGTTCGATGACACCGCGATGGCCTGGTTGCAGCAGGCACGTACACAGGCCCCTGACGCCGAGCGCGCCAGCTGGCTGCTGGGCATCGCCCTGCGCCAACGCGGAAAGAATGCCGAGGCCGCGGATGTGTGGAGCGGCCTGCTGCCGCGACTGGAACCGGGTGCCGCGCAGGCGCTGCAGGCGCAGATCGCGATTGCCCGCGAGGCCGCAGGCCAGGCACCGGACGCGACGGCAGTCGCTGCACCGGCGCTGTTGCAGGTGCGTGTGCAGCTGCCTGCGTTGAAGCGCACCGAGTGGCCGGCCAGCACCCAGGTATTCGTGCTGGCCCGCGCCGTGGGTGGACCGCCGATGCCGGTGGCCGCACGCAAGCTGCCGCTGAGCGGATTCCCGGACACGGTCGGGCTGGGCGACGGTGACAGTCCGATGCCAACCGCACCGCTGTCGGCCCATCGCGAAGTGGAAGTGCTGGCACGCATCTCACGCACCGGCAGCGCCAACCGCAGCGAGGACGACCTGCAGAGCGTTCCGGTGAAGGTAAGCCTGCCGCATGAAGGCGTGGTGGAACTGCGGTTTCCCTGACTTGTAGAGCCGAGCCCACGCTCGGCTGCGATTGGCTTGCCGGCGCCCGCCAGCCGAGCATCGGCTCGGCTCTACAGCAGATCCACGCCATGCGTGGATACGACGGTCCGGTCCGCGTCCACTCGCTGCTGGAATCCAGCGTGTCGCCAGCTGCACATGCGGCCCCGCTAGAATGGCTGCATGACCGAATTCATCCCGCCCGGCACCCGCTTCCACGCCCTGCCTTCGCCCTTCCCGTTCAAGCGCGGTGGCGCCCTGTACGGCGCGCGCGTGGCCTACGAGACCTGGGGAACGCTGGCGACTGACGCCAGCAATGCGATCCTGATCGTGACCGGCCTGTCCCCAGACGCGCATGCAGCGGCCAACGAGGCCAACCCGGCACCGGGCTGGTGGGAAGCGATGGTTGGCCCCGACAAACCCATCGATACCAACCGCTGGTTCGTGGTGTGCGTGAATTCGCTGGGCAGCTGCAAGGGCTCGACCGGTCCTGCCTCGCTCAACCCGGCCACCGGCCAGCCGTATCGTCTCGACTTCCCCGAGCTGTCGATCGAAGACGGCGCGCGCGCCGCGATCGAAGTCGTGCGTGCGCTGGGCATCGAGCAGCTGGCCTGCGTGGTCGGCAACTCGATGGGCGGCATGACCGCGTTGGCCGTGCTGATGCTGCACCCGGGCATTGCGCGCAGCCACGTCAACATTTCCGGCAGCGCGCAGGCGCTGCCGTTCTCCATCGCGATCCGCTCGCTGCAGCGCGAGGCAATCCGCCTTGACCCGCGCTGGAATGGCGGCCACTACGACGACGACGCGTATCCCGAGTCCGGCATGCGCATGGCGCGCAAGCTGGGCGTGATCACCTACCGCTCGGCGCTGGAGTGGGATGGCCGCTTCGGCCGCGTGCGGCTGGATTCGGACCAGACCGACGACGATCCGTTCGGCCTGGAATTCCAGGTGGAAAGCTATCTGGAAGGGCACGCACGGCGCTTCGTGCGTTTCTTCGATCCGAACTGCTACCTGTACCTGAGCCGCTCGATGGACTGGTTCGACCTGGCCGAGTATGCCGACGGCGACGTGCTGGCCGGGCTCGCGAAGATCCGTGTGGAGAAGGCGCTGGCGATCGGCGCGAACACCGATATCCTGTTCCCCGTGCAGCAGCAGCAACAGGTTGCCGATGGCCTGCGCGCCGGCGGCGCCGATGCGCACTTCATCGGCCTGGAATCGCCGCAGGGCCATGACGCTTTCCTCGTCGATTTCGAACGTTTCGGCCCGGCCGTGCGCGGCTTCCTCGACGCATTGTAAGTGGCGTGGCGGCGTAACCTCGCACTGGCCGCGTTCGGCGCGTTGATCGCGCTGATGATCAGCGGCGTGCTGCCGCTGTGGCTGGGCGGCTGGTACCTGCTGGCCAGTGCGGTGTCGTTCGCGTTCTACGGCCAGGACAAGCGCGCGGCGCAGCGAAAGCAGTGGCGCATTCCCGAACGCACCCTGCAGCTGCTGGCCTTTGCCGGTGGCTGGCCGGGCGCGCTGCTGGGCCAGGCGCTGTTCCGCCACAAGCACCGCAAGGCCGCATTCCAGTGGGTGTTCTGGTTGTGCGTGCTGGCCAACGTGGCCTCGATCGCGGTGATGCTGCGCGAGTTCTCGCGGTAACCAACCTGTAGAGCCGAGCCCATGCTCGGCTCCGTACAGAGGCAGCCGAGCATGGGCTCGGCTCTACAGTAGATCCACGCCACGCGCGGATGTGCATCGGTCAAAGTTCGCGGACCAACACCCCGTCGCGCAATCTGTACTGCGTATCGACCACGCCTTGAGGCAGATCATCGTGGGTGATCATCAGCAGGCTGCGCCCGTCCAGCAACCCGGAAAGGTCCTGCAACAACGCGCGTGCGGTATCCACGTCGAGGCCTTCGGTCGGTTCGTCCAGCAGCAGGATCGGCGCATTGCGCAGCAGCGCACGCGCCAGTGCCAACCGCCGCGCCTGGCCGGCTGACATCGTCGCGCCGTTCTCGCCCACCCAGGCCTGCAGACCGCCGTTGCGCTCGGCCCATTCGCCCAGACGCACGCGACGCAGCACCGCCCACAACGCGGCGTCGCTGGCATCGGGATCACCAAGGCGCAGGTTCTCGGCCACGCTGCCGGCAAACACCGGCGCGTTCTGCGGCAGCCACGCCAGTTGCCGGTGCCAGTCAGCCTGGGCGAAATCACGCAGATCGCGGCCACCGTAGGTCAGCCGTCCCTGCTGCGGATCCCACAGCCGCAGCAGCAGGCTGGACAGCGTGGTCTTGCCGCTGCCGCTGTCGCCGCGAATCGCGATGCGCTCGCCCGGCGCCAGGGTCAGATGCAGGCCGGACAGCACCGGCCGCGCCGCACCGGGCCACTGGAAATGCACGTCATCCCACTGTACGCGCGCGGCCTGCGGTACCGGCTGCGGCGCCTGCGGAT
Organism: Stenotrophomonas sp. YJH_SMC_27; assembly: GCF_059369815.1. Classification (NCBI taxonomy): domain Bacteria; kingdom Pseudomonadati; phylum Pseudomonadota; class Gammaproteobacteria; order Lysobacterales; family Lysobacteraceae; genus Stenotrophomonas; species Stenotrophomonas sp. YJH_SMC_27. Next base: position 37,460 of record NZ_JCAFTA010000016.1, read on the forward strand.
CGTCCACCGTCGGCGGTTGCTCGACGATGGCCTGCAACCGATCGGCGGCAATGCGCCCGGACTGCAGCGACTGCCAGGCCAGGCCCATGCCGGCCCATAGCTCGATCAACGCCACGGTCAGGAACACCAGGCCCGCGGCCATCTCCGGCGCGATGCGCTGCTGTTCGGCCGCATGCAGGGCCAATGCCAGCATCGCCACCAGCCCCAGCCCGGCGACCAGACCGTGCAGCGTCGACGCCGCGATCAGGCGCCAGCGGCGGCGGCGATCACGCGAGGCCAGCTGCTTGGCAGCTACGCGTACCTTGAGCTGCCAGGCCGCATCGGCGTGCAGCGCGGCCAGGTCACCCGCACCTTCCAGCCCTTCGAATGCAGCGGTACGCAATGCGGCACGATGCGCGGCACGGTCGGCCTCCTCGTCGTCATGGCCACGCACGCCCAGCCACGGCACGCCGAAGGCGATCAGCAGCGCCAGCACCGCCATCAGCACCGCAGCCGACGGCAGGATCAGTGCCGCCGAAACGATCGCGACCAGCGACAATCCGCCCAACGCCACCAGCGGCCCGATCGCACGCACCAGCAGGCCGTCCACTTCACCGATATCGCCGAGCAGGCGCGCCAGAAGGTCGCCGGTGCGCGTAGCCCCCAACCGTGCGGGTGCCAGCGGCAACGCGCGGCGGAAGAACCACACGCGCAGGTCGCGGGCGATGCGCAGCGTGGCGTCGTGGCCGACCAGCTTCTCGAAATAGCGCGACACGATGCGCGCCATCGTCAGCCCGCGTATGCCAGCGGACGGTGAAAAGAAGTTGAAGCCTTGGCCGAGGCCGGCCGCGCCAGCCAACGCGGCGGCGGTGAGGAAGCCACCGGACAGACCCAGCAGAGCGGTGCCGGCCAGCATGGTGGTCCACAGCAGCAGCACGGTGAGCAGCAGGCGCGGCCGATGGCGCAGGAACACCGCGCGCAGCGAATCAGGCGAACGGCTCATGCGCGCACCGCCTGTGCCGGCTCGACCAGGCGGCCTTCCGGCAACAGCAGGCAACGGTCGGCCCAGGCGATCACCGCCGGGCTGTGGGTGGCGACCACCACGCTGCGGCCACGTGCATAGGCGGCCAGGCTGCGCAAAAGCGCCGCTTCGGTATCGGCATCGAGGAACGCGGTGGGTTCGTCCAGCAGCAGCACCTGCGGATCGCGCAGCAACAACCGGGCCAGGCCGATACGACGGGCTTCGCCGCCGGACAGGCCGAAGCCACGTTCGCCGATCACCGTGTCCAGGCCCAGTGGCAGGCGCTGTGCGAACTGCAGCACCTGCGCGGCCTCGGCCACCGCACGAAGACGCGCATCGCTGGCACCCGGATCGGCCAGGCGCAGGTTGTCGGCAATGCTGCCGTGGAACAGGTAGGGGCGCTGGCTGGCATAGGCCACCTGCACACCGGGACGCAGCTGCAGCTTGCCGGCGCGCGGCGGCAGCCAGCCGGCCAGCGCTTCCAGCAGGGTGCTTTTACCGGAGCCGCTGGGACCAACCAGGGCCAGGCGCTGGCCCGGCTCCAGCCGCAGGTCCAGATCCTGCAGCACATCCTGCGGCGCGCCCAGCGGGCGCAGCACCAGCCCTTGTGCCTGCAGCGGCGGCAAGGCGGCCTCGGCCGGCTCCACCGCCAGAGGTGCAACCTCGTTCTCGATCAGGCCCTGCTCATCGGGCAGCGACTGCAGCAGGCGCTCCACTTCGGCGGCGGCGGCCAGTGCATTGGCGCGATCATGGTAATGCGCGGCCAGCCGTCGCAGCGGCGCATAGAATTCCGGTGCCAGCAGCAGGCAGAACAGCCCCGCACCCAGCGTCGGCACCGCTGCATGCAGCGACATCATGCCAAGATAGCTCAGGCCCAGGTACAGCGCCACCATCGCCACGCTCACCGAGGCGAAGAATTCCAGCACCGTGGACGAGAGGAAAGCGATGCGCAGAACCTTCAGGGTGCGCACGCGCACGCCTTCGGCAGCCGCCTCGATCCCCTCCAGCTCAGCGTCGCCGCGGCCATACAGGCGTAGCAGGCCCAGGCCCTTGATGCGGTCGGCGAAATGGCCGCTCATGCGTGCCAGCTCACCCAGCTGCGCGCGGCCGGCCGCTTCGGCGCCCCAGCCCACCAGCATCATGAAAAATGGCACCAGCGGCGCAGTGAACAGCAGGATCAGCGCCACCACCCAGTCGACCCAGGCGACAGCGGCCAGGATCAGCAGCGGCACCACCACCACTTCAGTGCGCACCGGCAGGAAGCCGCTGTAATAGCTCTCGATCGCATCACCGTGATGCAGCATCAGTTCGCCCAGTTCGCCGGTGCGGCGCTGCCGCAGCCACAGTGGGCCGTGGCCCAGCAGGCGTGCGAACACGCGTTCGCGCAATGCCAGGCGTGCGGCGTCGGCCACGTCACCGGCAGCCGCCTGGGTGGCGCTGCCCAGCAGCGTGCGCAGCACCAGGATCACCGCCAGCCCACCCAGCGCTGGCAGTCCCGAGGCCAGCGGCACGCGCTCCACCAGCACCTGCTGCACCAGCCAGGCGATGGCGGCAGCCTGGCCGATCAACAGCGCGCCGGACAGGCTGATGCACAGCGCGGCCAAGCGCTGGCGGCCCCGGGCGGAGCGTGCGAGGTCGGCCAGCCAGGCCGTGCGCACACGCCGCTGGCGGGCGGTTTCAGCTTCCGGGGACAGGCCGTCAGGGGTCGTTTCGGCAGCGCTCAAGAGGTCTTCACGGGCAACGGGGGAGACACGGCATTGTAGGCGCAGGCAATAGCCCGCCCCTGCGGCCGGCGGTCGCAGTCTTCATCAGGTTGGCATACGATCAACCGGGGCACCTGTTCATACATTGATCTGGATCAAGGCTGTTTGAAGTAGTCGGTCACATCATTCACGTCGTAGACCACCCTTCCCGCCACCTGCAACGGCACTATCCAACGAGGTAGCCAGGCCATGATTGATCAGACAGTCGTAGAACTGTCGCGGCTGCAATTCGCGCTGACCGCGATGTACCACTTCCTATTCGTACCGCTCACCCTCGGCCTGTCCTTCATGGTGGCCATCATGGAGAGCGTGTACGTGATGACCGGCAAGGAGATCTGGCGCAGGATGACCCTGTTCTGGGGCGTCCTGTTCGGCATCAACTTCGCCATGGGCGTCGCCACTGGCATTGTCATGGAGTTCCAGTTCGGCATGAACTGGTCCTACTACAGCCACTACGTGGGTGACATCTTCGGTGCGCCGCTGGCGATCGAAGGCCTGATGGCCTTCTTCCTGGAAGCCACCTTCGTCGGCCTGTTCTTCTTCGGCTGGAATCGCCTGAGCAAGGTCAAGCACCTGATGGTGACCTGGCTGATGGCGTTGGGCACCAACCTGTCGGCGATCTGGATCCTGGTCGCCAATGGCTGGATGCAGAACCCGACCGGTGCGGTGTTCAACACGGAAACCATGCGCATGGAAGTGGTCGACTTCATGGCGGTGGTGTTCAACCCGGTGGCGCAGGCCAAGTTCGTGCACACCGTCAGCGCCGGCTACGTGACCGGTGCGGTGTTCGTGATGGCGATCAGTGCCCTGTTCCTGCTGCGCAACAAGCACAAGGACCTGGCCCGACGTTCGTTCGCGGTGGCCGCGGCGTTCGGCCTGCTGTCCTCGCTGTCGGTGGTGGTGCTGGGTGACGAGAGTGGCTACGCCGCCAGCGAACACCAGAAGATGAAGCTGGCCGCGATCGAAGCGATGTGGGAGACCGAGCGTGCGCCGGCCGACTTCACCGCCTTCGGCATCCCGAACCAGGACACCCACCAGAACGACTACGCGGTGAAGATCCCCTACCTGATGGGCCTGATCGCCACCCGTTCGTTGAACCAGCCGATTCCGGGCATCCTGGAACTGGTCGAGCGCGCCGAACACCGCGTGCGTGGCGGCCAGCTGGCCTACGGCGCGCTGGAACGCCTGCGTGCGAACAAGAACGACGTCGAAGCACGCGAGATGTTCGACCGCCACTGGCAGGACCTGGGCCACGGCCTGCTGCTCAAGCGCTATCGCGATGACATCCTCAACGCCACCCCGCAGGAGATCTCGCAGGCGGCGATGGACACCGTGCCGCGCGTGATGCCGCTGTTCTGGACCTTCCGCGTGATGGCCGGCCTCGGCTTCTACCTGATCGCCTTCTTCGCACTGGCCTTCTACTACTCCTGCCGCAACAACTTCCAGGACAAGCGCTGGTTCCTCAAGCTGGCCGTGTGGACGCTGCCGGCACCGTGGATCGCGATCGAGTGCGGCTGGTTCGTGGCCGAGTATGGTCGCCAGCCGTGGGCGGTCGATGGCGTGCTGCCAACCTTCTATGCGGCATCGGGGCTGGCCCTGCATGAAATCGTGCTCACCCTGGCCGGCTTCACTGCCATCTACACCGCGCTGATCGTGGTCGAGATCAAGCTGATGCTCAAGGCGATCCGCAAGGGTCCGGACGAGCTGCTGCCATCGCTGCAGTCGCCCCAGCCGCATGCTTCCCACAATGCCTCGGCGCCGGTCGCCGGCCAGGCCTGAGGCAGGAGAACCAAGATGGATTTCATTCTTCTGGACTACACCACGCTGCGCGTGATCTGGTGGCTGCTGCTTGGCATCCTGCTGATCGGTTTTGCCGTGATGGATGGTTTCGACCTGGGCGTGGGCACCCTGCTGCCCTTCGTCGCCCGCACTGACGCCGAACGCCGCCGGGTGATCAACACCATCGGCCCGGTCTGGGAAGGCAACCAGGTGTGGCTGATCCTGGGTGGCGGCGCCATCTTCGCCGCCTGGCCGCCGCTGTACGCGGTCAGCTTCTCTGGCTTCTACCTGGCGATGTTCGTGATCCTGTTCGCCCTGATCCTGCGCCCGGTCGGCTTCAAGTTCCGCAGCAAGATGCCCAGCGAACGCTGGCGCAACACCTGGGACTGGGCGCTGTTCATCGGTGGCTTCATCCCGGCGCTGATCATGGGCGTGGCAGTGGGCAACGTGCTGCTGGGCGTGCCGTTCCATTTCGATGACAGCATGCGCATCTTCTACACCGGCTCGTTCTTCGGCCTGCTGATGCCCTTCGCGCTGCTGGCCGGCCTGCTGAGCGTGTCGATGCTGGTCGCCCACGGTGCCGCCATGCTGGTGATCAAGACCGACGGCGCGGTGGCCGAGCGTGCCGCCCGATTCGGCAGCATCGCGGCGATCATCGCCTTCGTGCTGTTCGCAGTGGGCGGCGCCTGGGTGGCCTTCGGCCTGCCGGGTTACCAGATCACCTCGCAGGTGGTTACCGATGGCGCCACCAATCCGCTGCTGAAGACCGCCGAACTCGGCGCCGCCGGTGGCTGGATGCGCAACTACAGCGCGATGCCGGCCACGATCCTGGCCCCCCTGCTCGGCCTGGCCGGCCTGCTGGCCAGTGCGGTGCTGCTGCGGGCCCGTCGTGGTGGCCTGGCCTTCATCGCCTCCGGTGCGGCCATCGCCGGCATCATCCTGACCGTCGGCTTCGCCATCTTCCCGTTCCTGCTGCCGTCCTCGAGCCAGCCCACCTCCAGCCTGACCGTGTGGGATGCCTCGTCCAGCCACCTGACCCTGTGGATCATGCTGCTGGCCACGGCGGTGTTCCTGCCGATCATCCTCGCCTACACCACCTGGGTGTACCGCGTGCTGAAGGGCAAGACCACCTCCGAAGAGATGGGCAACAACCCCAACGCGTATTGATTGCTTGCACGTGTGCCGACCAACGGTCGGCACCTACCCGGAATGAAGGAGACTGATCATGTGGTATTTCGCCTGGATTCTCGGTGCCGGCCTCGCCTCGACGGTGGCCATCCTCAACGGCATGTGGTTCGAAGCCCGCGAGCAGAACCGCATCGAGAACGAAAATCGTCGCTGAGATGTAAAAAGACCTTGCCGCCTTGGCCTTCACACGGTATCTTAGGCGGCTCCTTCGGGGTGTAGCTCAGTCTGGTAGAGCGCTACGTTCGGGACGTAGAGGTCGCAGGTTCGAATCCTGTCTCCCCGACCACTTCGGTGGTCGCATTGAAGCCTGGTGATGTCGCCCAGGCTTTTTTGTTCCCTGAAGTGGCACCGCTTTTGCGGTGTGAAGAAAACAGCGTTCACCCCTTGCCGCCATCGGGATGAATCGCTAGAATAGGCGGCTCCCTTCGGGGTGTAGCTCAGTCTGGTAGAGCGCTACGTTCGGGACGTAGAGGTCGCAGGTTCGAATCCTGTCTCCCCGACCACTTCGGTGGTCACCAAGAAGCCTGGAAGACATCACTGTCCTCCGGGTTTTTTTGTACCAGGCGCCAGGCCTCCCGCATGACGGGACCTTGCCAGGCAGCGCACGTACAATGGCCGCGCTGCCGGCCCGCCAGCAGCCCCTCCCCCACCTGCCGCTTCGGCGTAGACCGATGCCGGCGCTGCATGCCATTGCCCCGGCGTGCGACACCTGCAAGGACCACCGATGAGTTCCTCCACTTCCGATTCGCCGTCGCTGCTGCACGGTCGTGTCCTCGCGTTTGCCGCGATCCTGCTGGCAGCGGTCAACCTGCGCACTGCGGTCACCTCGATCACCCCGCTGCTGGACGTACTCGGCCAGCAGTTCGGCTTCGGCACCACCATGACCGGCGTGCTGGGCATGCTGCCGACCGCCTCGTTCGCGGTGTTCGGCGTGGCCACGCCGACGCTGGCGCGGCGCCTGGGCCTGGAGCGCACCACGCTGCTGGCGATGGTGATGGCGATGGCTGGCCTGCTGCTGCGCTCCAGCGCCGGCAACGTCGGCACGCTGCTGCTCGGTTCGGTGCTGGCACTGGCCGGCATGGGCATCGGCAACGTGGTGGTGCCGCCGCTGGTGAAGCGCTACTTCGCCAACAAGGTCGGCACCATGAGCACGCTCTACATCAGCGTGCTGCAGCTGGGCACCATGCTGCCCGCATTGCTGGCGGTACCGGTGGCCAACGCCGCTGGCTGGCGCGTGTCGCTGGGCATGTGGGCACTGCTGGCACTGGGCGCAGCATTGCCGTGGCTGGTTCTGGCCAGGCGCGCACCGAAGCCGCAGGCAGATGCCATCGACCCGACCGCACAGCCGCATGGGAAAGTCTGGCGCACCTCACTGGGCTGGAGCATGACGCTGATGTTCGGCATGACTTCGCTGATGACCTATTCGATGTTCACCTGGCTGCCACGCATCGTGGTCGAGGCCGGCGGCACACCGGCCTTTGGTGGCGTGATGGTGGCGGTGTTCTCGGCGCTCGGGCTGCTGCCGTCGCTGGTCATTCCATCCATGGCAGTTCGCATGCAGAACCCGTTTCCGCTGGTGCTGATCGGCTTCTTCTCGTTCGTGATCGCCTTCACCGGCCTGCTGCTGGCACCGATGAAGGCCCCCCTGCTGTGGGCGTGCCTGCTCGGCGTCGGTCCATCCACCTTCCCGCTGGCGCTGACCCTGATCAACCTGCGCACGCGCACCCCCACCGGCTCGGCGGCACTGTCCGGCTTCATGCAGGGCGTGGGTTACAGCTTCAGCTGCCTGGGGCCGTTCCTGGTCGGCTGGCTGCATACGGTCAGCAACGGCTGGACGCTCCCGTTCAGCTTCCTGTTCGGCTGCGCCACCCTGATGCTGTGCGCCTCCTGGGTGGCCTGCAAGCCGCGCAAGCTGGAAGACCTCTGGTAAGCCGCGCAGGGCCTCGCAACCGGCCCCACCTACCGCTCGTCAGCCCGTCCGCGCATTTTGACGCCGGGCTGACAATTCCGGGCGGATAGTGCCCACGAATGCCCATCCTTGCCGCGTGCCGGCATCGGGCATGGGGGCGGCAGCGCCGCCCAGGCCACCATTCGGTGTGCGGGGGATTCTCGTTTCAGGCAAGACATTGCAGGTCGCTGTCCGGGTTTGTATCCGTCCTTGCTGGACGGGAATGCACGAAGGGAGTGACGCGGGCCACGGCCACGCCAAAAACTGGCATGTGATATGCGTCACATTTTCACCGGTTGTCTGGTCAGGAAGCCAAGGGGGTCCCCAATGGTCGTCCACCGCCGGCTGGCGCTCTGCGTCGGCCTTGCCTGCACCGCCCTGGCCTGGGCCAGCGGCGCCGCCCCGCCTGACCGCGAGGCGGCCTTGGCCGAGATCGGCCGCTACCGCGACCAGGCCCGCTGGCTGGATGCCCTCGGCGCGATCGAGCGCGCCAGCCAAGAGCAACCCAACGACGACCTGCTGTTCAAGCTGCGCGTACTGACCCTGGGCGACATCGGCAACGCCTGGCGCGCCTGGGAGCTGTACCAACAGCGCCCGCAGCTGTTCGACGCTGCACAGAAGCAACGCATCGAAGGCGACTACCTGGCCAAGCGGGTGGTCTGGAGCCTGGCCTACAGCAGCAGCGAAGTCAGCCGCCTGGAAGAAGCCGAATCGACCCTGGCGCGCATGCAGCGCTACCTGGGCAGCGAAGGCACCCCGCCCGCGCAGGCGCCGCTTCGCGTCCGCATGGACCGGCTGATCCTGCTCAACCGGCTGGGCCGCCATGCGCAGGTGCGCGAGGAAGCCCGCGCACTGCAGGCCGAAGGCCATGCCCTGCCCGACTATGTGCTGCCTGCGGTCGGCGATTCGCTGATGAGCACCCTGCACCCGGAAGAAGCCATCCCGGTGCTGCAGGCGGCCGTCGCTGGCGATCCGGCGCGCGACGCTTCGCATTCGGAACTGGCCTACGCCTACCTGGAAAGCGAGCAGCAGGAAAAGGCGATCGACCTGCTGCAGGCATGGCGCGACAAGGAACCAGCGTGGCGCTGGAGCAATGGCAAATCCCCATACGCGAACTGGTCGCGCTACGAAGCTGACCTCAACCTGGCGATGGTACGCGCCTACAGCGGTGACCTGCCCACCGCGCAGCGCGACCTGGAATCAATGGTGGAGATCGCACCGGGCAACGGTGGACTGCAGAGCGCGCTGGGCAGCGTGTACATGATGCGCGGATGGCCACGCATGGCACTGCAGCGCCAGCAGATGGCACATGCGCTGGACCCTCGCGACATCGAGCCGCGGCTGGGCATGGAGGAGGCCTACGTCGCCCTGCAGCGCGATGACCTGGCAAGGCCACTGCACGACGATCTTGTCGCACGCTACCCGACCCAACCCGCCGTCGAACGCATGGACCAGGCCTGGCGGGCGCATCGCGGTTGGCAGCTGAAGGCATGGACCGACATTGGTCGCAGCTCCGGCGGTGGCGGCACCTCGCCGCTGGGCAACAACGACCGTCACTACGGGGTCGAAGTGCAGACACCGGTACTCGACGACCGCTGGCGGTTGTTCGCCTTGGCCGACAGGCGCTCGGTCGACTTCCAGGACCAGCGCATCGACCCGCTGTGGCTGGGCGCGGGCGTACGCTACCGCTTCGGCCAGCTGGATGCGGAAGCGGCGGTACTGCGCGCCAACGACCACATTGGCGATACCGGCCTGCGCATCGGCGTGGGTTGGCAGTTCAACGATTACTGGCATGCCGGGCTGGTGGCCGCACGCAATGACCCGGAAGCCTCGATGCAGGCGCGCGTGGCGGGCATCACCGCTGACAGCGTGAGCGCGCAGGTCGACTACCGGCGCAGCGAGCTGACCCACTGGATGTTCGGCGCCAGCCGCTTCCGCTACGACGACGGCAACCACCGCGAGCTGTTCAGCACCAGCATCGAACAGCGCCTGCTGACCCGCCCGCGCTGGTTGATCGACGGCCTGGCCAGTGCCTACACCAGCCGGGGCAGCCGCGACGACGCGCCCTACTTCAACCCGAAGCGCGACCGCATGGTCGAGATCGGGCTGCGCATCGACCAGCAGCTGTGGCGGCACTACGAGCGCCACTTCCGGCACCGCCTGACGGTCTCGCTGGGTGACTACTGGCAGGACGGCTTCGGCAGCGCTCTGGTCCCTTCGGTGTCCTACATGCACGAATGGCAGCTGGGCCAGGGCCGCGTGTTCGAGTACGGCGTGCGCTGGTCGCGGCCGGTCTACGACGGCCACCGCGAGCGTCATATCGGCTTCGAAGCCGCACTGCGCTGGGGAGAGTGACATGGCCCGCATCCTGCGACTGATCGTGCTCCTGCTGCTGGCCGCCACGCCGCCGGCGTTCGCGCAGCAGGCCCTGCATCTCGATGCCACTGACAACGGCCTGCTGATCCTCAGCTACCACGACATCCGCGACCGGGTCGCGGCCAAGGGCGATGCCGATACCTATGCGGTGAGCACGCAGAACTTCGCCGCACACCTGGACTGGCTCGGCGCGCATGGTTATCACCCGGTCTCGCTGTCGCAGGTGATCGACGCCTCCCAGGGACGCGCCACGCTGCCACCGAAACCCGTACTGCTGACCTTCGATGATGGCCTGCGCAGCGTCTACGACAAGGCGTTCCCGCTGCTGCAGGCGTACCGCTACCCGGCGCTGGTGGCAGTGATCACCGATTACGTGGACATGGCACCCGGGCGCACGATCGACTATGGCTACCGGCCGTTCGGCCACGATGACTTCGTTACCTGGGCGCAGCTGAAGCAGATGCACGACAGCGGCCTGATCGAAGTGGCCAGCCATACCGACGACCTGCACCACGGAGTGCTTGCCAATCCGCAGGGCAATTCGACGCCAGCGGTGGTCACCCGCATCTACCGGCCGGCCACGCGCAGCTACGAGAGCGAGGCGCAGTACGAGCAGCGCCTGCGCGCCGATCTCGGCCGCAGCGTGCAGCGCATCCAGCAGCATCTGGGTGTGCGCCCGCGCGCCATTGTCTGGCCGTACGCGGCCTACAACCAGTTGAGCAACGACATCGCCGAACAGCTGGGCATGCCGGTGTCCTTCGATCTGGAAGGCCGCAGCACGCCAGTGGCCAGCGACCTGCATGGGCTGGCGCGCTTCCTGGTCAGCGACAACCCGACCGTGGAGGGCCTCGCCTACGAGCTGCGGCGCGACGTTGCGCTCGACGGCATCCGCGCGTTGCAGGTCGACCTGGATGATGTGTACGACCCGGACCCGGCGCAGCAGGGGCGCAACCTCGATGCGCTGATCGAGCGGGTCAAGCGCATCTCGCCCACCCACGTCTACCTGCAGGCGTTCGCCGATCCGGACGGCAACAACACCGCCGATGCACTGTACTTCCCCAACCGGCACATGCCGATGCGCGCGGACCTGTTCAGCCGGGTCGCCTGGCAGCTGAAGTCGCGCGCGGGGGTGAAGGTTTACGCATGGCTGCCGGTGCTCGGCTTCGAGCTGCCCGACCCCGTGCAGCGCAAGGCACTGGCGATCCACAACGGTGATGCCGACGGCATGTACCGGCTGGACTTCACCAATCCGAAGGCACGCCAGATCATGCTCGACATCTACGAGGATCTGGCCGTCAATTCGTATTTCGAAGGCCTGCTCTTCCATGATGATGGCTACCTGCGCGACACCGAGCTGCCCACCTTGTCGGCCGGTACGGACGGCAGCGCACGCACACAGGCGCTGATCGACTTCACCCTGGCCCTGCGCGACAGTGCGCAGCGTTGGCGGCCGAAGCTGGCCATGGTGCGCAACCTGTACGCGGAGCCGGTGCTGCGTCCGCAGAGCGAGGCCTGGTTCGCGCAGCGCCTGGACCTGTTCAACAAGGCCTACGACCAGACCGCACTGATGGCGATGCCGTGGATGGAAGGCAGCAGGCATCCGGAACGCTGGCTCGACCAGCTGCTGGCCGCGGTGCGCGCGCACGATCCCCAGTTGCAGCACACCCTGTTCGAACTGCAGACCGTCGATTGGCGCAGCGGGCAACCGATTCCCGCCGAGCGGCTGCGCGCGCAGATCCGCCAGCTGCAGGCGCAGGGCGTGCACCACTTCGCCTGGTACCCGGATGACTTCATCGCCGGCCAGCCTTCCACCCATGATGCCCGCGCGGCGATGTCCGCCGGCAACTTCCCGTACCCGGAGAAGTGACATGGACATGCATCCGCTGCTGCAGGTCCTGTTCCAGTTCGCCTTCTACTACCCGATGGTGATGGCGTTCTTCTGGATGTCGGGCGGCCTGTATTACTACTTCCGGCGCGAACGCCATTCGCGCCCACGCAACGACCCGCCGCTGATGGTCGATCCACCGTTCGCGAGCCTGTTGATTCCCTGCCACAACGAGTCCGCGAACCTCGACGACACGCTCGGCGCGGCGCTGGCACAGCGCTATCCGGCCGACTACGAGGTGATCGCCATCGACGATGGCAGCAGTGATGACACCGGCGCCCGGCTCGACGTGCTGGCGGCGAAGCATCCGCGGCTGCGCGTGCTGCACCTTGACCGCAACCTCGGCAAGGCCAACGCGCTGCGCATGGGTGCGCTGGCGGCCCGCTCGGAGTACCTGGTGTGCATCGATGGCGACGCGATGCTGGAGGAGCACGCGCTGCACTGGATGATCTGGCACCTGGTGAGCGGCAACCGGGTCGGCGCGGTGACCGGCAATCCGCGCATCCGCAACCGCTCCACCCTGCTCGGACGCCTGCAGGTGGCCGAGTTCTCGTCGATCATCGGCATGATCAAGCGCGCGCAGCGCGTGTACGGGCGCATCTTCACCATCTCCGGAGTGATCGCAGGCTTTCGCCGCACCGCCCTGCACCAGGTCGGCTGGTGGTCGGACGACATGGTGACCGAGGACATCGACATCAGCTGGCGCCTGCAGCGGGCGCATTGGGACATCCGCTACGAACCCAACGCGCTGTGCTTCATCCTGATGCCGGAAACGCTGAAGGGCCTGTGGCGGCAACGGCTGCGCTGGGCGCAGGGTGGCGTGGAAGTGATGCTGCGGCATGCGCGTTCACTGCTGCACTGGAAGGAGCGGCGCATGTGGGGCGTGCTGCTGGAGTACGTGCTGAGCGTTATCTGGGCCTACACCATGTTGTTCATCGTGGTGCTGTGGGTGCTGGGCAAGCTCATCGACATGCCGCCGCAGCTGTACATCGCCAGCCTGCTGCCGCAATGGCATGGCGTGATCCTGGCCCTGGTCTGCCTGATGCAGTTCGCCAGCAGCCTGATCATCGACCGGCGTTACGAAACACAGATTGGACGCAACTACTTCTGGGTCATCTGGTACCCGATGGCGTACTGGTTGATCAGCCTTTCCACCACCCTGGTGGCGTTGCCGAAAACCCTGCTGCGCCGTCGCAGCAAGCGCGCCACCTGGACCAGTCCCGATCGGGGGATCCGATGAACGCACAACGCCCGTCCAACCGCTTCGACTCGCGGATGATCCGCAAGCCGCATCGCCAACCACGCTTCCAGCGCACCGCCTGGGGCTTCGTCACCCTCGCGTTCTGGGGGTTCTACTTCTACCTGTGGGCACCGTTGGTGACCCTGCTCTCGTGGCTGATCGGCGGCCAGCTGGCCTGGCAGCAGCTGTACGAGCGCAAGAACCAGTTCGACCCCTATGTGCTGGTGGCGCTGCCGCTGATGCTGCTGTGTGCCAGCGTGCTGCTGATCGGCTGGGCCGAGTACAACCGCGCGCGCTTCCGCGGCCACGACCGGCGCCTGCCGCGGCCGCTGGCCAGCCTCAACGAAGTGGCCGCCGACCTGGGGGCCAGCACCGGGCTGGCCGAGCGCCTGCTCGGCTGCAAGGCCGCCACGCTGCACATGGACGATCACGCGCGGCCGATCGGCATCCGCCGCGAGGTGGTGTGACGCCCCGGTAGTCGCCGCCCCGGGTCGGCGCTTGCTTTGGTAGCTGCCGATCCTGGTCGGCGCTTGGGCCTGGTGGGCGCCGACCTTGGTCGGCACCGGGGTCTACCGCGAAGTGCATCCGCGCATCGCGTGGATCTACTTGCGCGTCTGCCCTTCGCCGCGCACGACAAATCGTTCGACGGTGAGTGCTTCCAGGCCCATTGGGCCGTACGCATGCAGGCGCGTGGTGGAAATGCCGATCTCGCTGCCCAGGCCCAGCTGGCCACCGTCGGAGAAGCGCGACGAGGCATTGACCATCACTACCGCCGAGCGCAGCGCAGTGACGAAGCGCTCGGCATGGCCGGCGTCTTCGGTGGCGATCACTTCGGTATGGTCGGAGGTATAGGCACGGATGTGCGCGATGGCCGCATCGAGGTCATCAACCACGCGCACGGCCAGCACCAGGTCGAGGAACTCGGCAGCGTAGTCGTCTTCGCTGGCGGCGGTGCTGCCCGGCAGCAGCGGCTGCGCGTTCGTGTCGGCGCGCAGCTCCACGCCACGCTCACCGAGCGCCTGCGCCACGCGCGGCAGGAAGGCTTCGGCCACATCACGATGCACCAGCAGGGTTTCCAGCGAGTTGCAGGCCGACGGACGGCTGCATTTGCCGTCCACCAGAAGGTCGATGGCTTTGCCGAGGTCGGCGCTGGCATCCACGAACAGGTGGCAGACACCCTTGTAGTGCTTGATCACCGGCACCCGCGCATGCGCGGCAACGAAGCGGATCAGGCCTTCGCCGCCGCGCGGAATCGCCAGATCGATCAGTTCATGCAGCTGCAGCAGTTCCAGCATTGCTTCGCGGCGCAGGTCGGTCAGCACGGTCACTGCCGCCACCGGTACGCCATTGGCCTGCAGGGCGCCGGCCAGCGCCTGGGCGATGGCGGTGTTGGAGTGGATCGCTTCGGAACCACCGCGCAGGATCACGCCATTGCCGGCCTTCAGGCACAGCGCGGCCGCTTCGGCGGTCACGTTCGGGCGCGCCTCGTAGATCATCGCGATCACGCCCAGCGGCACGCGCACCTTCTGCACGCGGATGCCGTTTGGACGCACATCGTCGCGGGTGATCTGGCCGACGGGATCGGGCAGCGCGGCGACCTCTCGCACGGCTTCGGCCATCGCGAACAGGCGTGCCGGGTCCAGCGCCAGGCGGTCGAGCATGGCACTGCCAATGCCCTTCTCGCGCGCAGCGGCAAGGTCGCGCGCATTACCGGCCAGGATCAGCCCGGCATTCACTTCCAGTGCCTGGGCCATCGCCAGCAGCAGCGTGCGGCGCGTCGCACTGTCGAGGCCGGCAACGGTCTGGGCCGCGTCACGGCAGGCACGCGCCTGCGCTTCGATGTCGCTCATCGGCGAGTCCTTCAATCCGGTCATGGCAGCACCAGGTCGTCGCGATGGACGACGCTACCGCCGTAGTTGTAGCCCAGCACGGCCTCGATGTCGCGCGAATGGCGGCCGGCGATCCGGCGCACATCATCGGCCGCGTACTGGCTGACTCCGCGCGCCACGCAGACGCGGCCCTGTGGCGCGTTCCAGCACACCTGCACCATGTCGCCACGGCGGAACATGCCCTCCGCGCCGGTGATGCCGCCGGGCAGCAGCGAGGCGCCCTTCTCGCGCATCGCCTGCGCCGCGCCGGCATCGATCACGATAGCACCCTCGACCAGCGGCGCGTGCCGCAGCCAGTGCTTGCGGGCCGCCTCACGGCTGCGCGCGGCGTGGATACGGGTACCGAACAGGCGGTCCTGGGCCAGCGCGCGTACCACGTCACCGCTGCGGCCATTGAACAGATAGGTTTCGATGCCGAGACGTCCCGCCTTCGCTGCCGCTTCCAGCTTGGTCCGCATGCCGCCGGTACCGGCGCGCGAGCCGGCGCCGCCGGCCATCGCCAGCACCTCGTCACTCAGTTCCGGCACGTCGTGCAACGGCCGCGCATCGGCCACGGTGCGCGGGTCGGCGCTGTACAGCCCGTCGATGTCGGTGGCAATGAACAGCGCATCGGCATCAACCAGCGCGGCCACGGTGGCGGCCAGGTTGTCGTTGTCGCCGAGCTTGAGTTCGTCCACAGACACGGTGTCGTTCTCGTTGACCACCGGCAACGCGCCCAGCCGCAGCAGTTCGTTGAGCGTGGCGCGTGCGTTGAGGTAGCGGCGGCGGTTGCGCAGGTCGTCATGGGTCAGCAGCACCTGCGCCACCGGGCGCTCGAAGAAGCGCTGCCAGAGCCCGATCAGCTGGGCCTGGCCAAGCGCGGCCAGCGCCTGCCGTGCCGCCATCGCCGCGCCGGGCTCATCGGCCCGCGGCAGGATCGCGCGCCCGGCCGCAACCGCGCCGGAGGAGACGATCACCACCTCACGTCCGGCCAGTACATTGGCAGAAACGAACTGTGCCAGGCCCAGCGCGTGGCGGGGCGACAGGCCGCCGCCATCGGCGGCGAGCAGGCTGCTGCCCACTTTCAGCACCGCACGCCGCCACGGCGGCAGCGCCTGTTCCGGGAACGGCGAAGCGACGTGGCTGGCATGCAGAGTCATCAGTCAGGGCCTCAGCGGGTGTTCCATTCGTGCACGGTCAGGTCGGAGGCATGCATCGTCACCAGCGGATCGGTGGCGACGATGGCCTGCGCCTGCGCCAGGCTGTCCACGTTGCACAGCACATAGGCGCCACCACTGCCGTCGGCGAAACCACCAGTCAGCTGCAGCTTGCCCTGCGCCTGCAACGCATCGAGGAAATCGCGGTGCGGCTGCACCGCTGCATCGTTGAAGTCCAGCCGGCGCATCGCCATCACCAGGTAGACAGTGCCCGCCATCAGGACAGCGCCTGCCAGCGCGCGCGCAGTTCGTCCAGGCGCAGGTCGGCGGCCGAACCCGGCGACACGCGCGCGGCGAGGCTGCCTTCCGGGGTACGCCCCTGCCCTGCACTGTCGGCACCGGCAGCTGCGGCCTTGTAGGCCTCGCGGAACGGCACGCCAGCCACCGCCGCTTCCACCGCAACGTCGGTGGCATACATGCCCGAATCAATCGCCGCGCGCAGCTTGTCGTCACGCCATTCCAGATTGGCCAGCAGCGCCGGCAGCAGTTCCAGCGCGGCCAGGCCACGGCCGAAGCCGTGGAAGATGGCCCCCTTGGACGACTGCAGGTCGCGATGGTAGCCGGACGGCAGCGACAGCAGCTGCTCGATCTCGGTGCGCGCAGCGGCGACGCTGGCGTGGGTGGCACGCATCAGCTCGATCACATCCGGATTGCGCTTGTTGGGCATGATCGAACTGCCGGTGGTGTACTGCGCCGGCAGCGCGACGAAGCCGAACTCGGCGCTGGTGAACAGTGACAGGTCCCAGGCAATGCGGCGCAGGTCCAGCGTGGCGCCACCGAGCGCTTCCAGTGCAGCCAGCTCGAACTTGCCACGCGACAGCTGCGCATAGATCGGCGAGATCTGCATGCGCGCGAAGCCGAGCGCCGCCGTGGTGTGCTCGCGGTCCAGCGGCAGGTTCACGCCGTAGCCGGCAGCGGTACCCAACGGATTGGCGTCGACCAGCGCATGGGTATCGCGGGCGCGGATGGCGTTGTCGATGAAGGCCTCGGCCCAGCCCGCCCACCACATGCCGGCCGAGGACACTACGGCGCGCTGGATGTGGGTGTAGCCGGGAATCGGCAGGTCCTTCTCGGCCTGTGCGCGGTCCAGCGCAACCTTGGCCGCTTCGGCGCTGAGCTGTGCCACGCGCTGCAGCTTCTCCTTCAGCCAGAGGCGGGTGGCGACCAGGATCTGGTCGTTGCGGCTGCGGCCGGTGTGGATCTTGCGGCCGGCATCGCCGAGGCGTTCGGTCAGGCGCGCTTCGATCGCCGAGTGACCATCCTCGTACTGGGTATCGAGCACGAAGCGGCCTTCGCGGAAGTCCTGCGCCAGGATCTCCAGTTCGCGCAGCAGTTCTGCCAGTTCATCGGCGCTGAGGATGCCGATGTGCTGCAGGCCCTGCGCATGCGCGGCGCTGGCAGCGATGTCATGCAGGAAGAACTCGCGGTCGAGGATCACGTCGTCGCCGGCGAGGAAGGTCTGGATCTGGGCGTCGACGGCGACGCCGGGCTTCTGCCAAAGAAGGTCTGCCATGGGGGCTCCGGAATGCGTATTCAGTGCGGGATCGACGTCAGTTCGTCGATGCCAAGCGCGAGGTTGAGGTTCTGCATGGCCTGGGTGGCCGCGCCCTTCAGCAGGTTGTCCAGGGTCGCCACCACCACGACCCGCTTGCCACCCGGCGCGAGCGTGAAGCCACCGACCTGGGCACCGTGTCGGCCGGCGATACGGCTGACCCACGGCGCTTCATCCACCACGTCGATCAGGGGTTCGCCGGCATAGGCCTGCTGGAAGCGCTCGACGATCTGTTCGCGGGTCTGCACGCGGTTCAGCCACAGGTTGGCGGTAAGCGTGATGCCCCGGAAATGCGGCGCGACATGTGGCATGAATTCAACAGCCACACCCAGCTGCACCGACACCTCCCGCTCATGCACGTGGTTGGTCAGCGCGTAGGGCATCAGGTTGTCGGCCAGCAGTTCGACGTTGTTCTTGTCCGACGGCGTGGTACCGGCGCCGGAGTAGCCGGAGACACCGAAGCACTGCGGCGGACCGGCCAGCAGGTCCAGCAGCGGATGCACCGCCAGCTGCATCGCCGTGGCATAGCAGCCCGGGTTGCTGATGTGCTTCTGGCCGTTGTAGCGGCCGCGGGTCAGCTCCGGCAGGCCGTAATACCAGCTGTTGTCGAAGCGGTAGTCGGCCGAGAGGTCGACGATGACGGTGTCCGCCTTCGCCGCCTCCAGCGCGGCCACGAACGGCGCGGCCAAGCCGTTGGGCAGGGCCAGGATCACCGCATCCACGCCCTTGGCCGCCACTGCGTCGGCGTCCAGGTTTTCGTACTGCAGCTCGCCCTGGAATTCCGGGTGGTGGTCGGACAGGCGCTGCCCGGCGCGCTCGCGCGAGGAGACGAAAGCCAGTTCCAGCCGCGGATGGGCGGCCACCAGCTTGATCAGCTCGGCGCCGGTATGGCCGCGGGCACCGACGATGCCCAGGGTAAAGGTCGAATCGTTCATGCGTGACTGTCCAGGCGGTACTGCAGGTGGCGCTTCACGCCCTGCCATTCCGCATCGATGATGGAGAAGATGACGGTATCGCGCGGCGTGCCATCGGCATGCCGCTTGTGGTTGCGCAGCACGCCATCCTGCTTGGCGCCCAAGCGCGCGATGGCGGTGCGCGAGGTGACGTTGAACCAGCTGGTTTCCAGTACCACGCTGATGCAGCCCATGGCCTCGAAGGCGTGCTGCAGCAGCAACAGCTTGGCTTCGGTGTTGGCGCCGGTGCGCTGCACGCGCGGCGTGTACCAGGTGTAGCCGAGGCTGAGCCTGGGCACGCTGGCATCCATGTCGTAGAAGCGCGTGCTGCCGATGATGTCACCCGCCGCATCACGGATCACGAACGGCAGCACCTTGCCTTCGCTCTGCGCCTGCACCGCGGCCCGCACATAGGCCTCGGCCTGTTCCGGCGATGGCACCTGGGTGTACCAGAGCTGGTCCAGGCCGCTGCCTTCAAGCGCATCGCGCAGGCCGGGCACGTGCTCCATCTGCAGCGGCTGCAGGGTTACGTGCTGGCCGCGCAGGGTAGGAACCGTGTTCCAGGCATCGAGGTTGCTCATTGCTCAGCCCTGCAGGCTCGGGGTGCGCTGCGCGCAATGATCGACATAGGTCTTGATCCGGTCGATGCCATCGGCACCGAACCAGAATACCTTCCACTGATCCTGCTTGTAGCAGCCATCGGACTCGGCGTAGTAGAAGTGATTGATCGGGTTGCCATGGCGCGAGCGCCAGAACAGCTGCGGCGTTTCTTCCAGCATCACGTTCCAGACCGCACGGCCGAGGCCTTCGCCCTGTGCGTCGTCGAGCACGGCGAACTTGTCCAGGTACACGCCTTCGGCCTCGTCGGTGAGGATGACCGCGGTGCGGTAGTTCTCGCTGACGTAGGCGCGCAGCAGCCTGGTCTTCTGGAAATAGTCCGGCACCAGGGTGCGGCCGAAGCTGGATTCGATCAGGCCCTTCAGGCGCGGCAGGTCCAGTTCGTCCCAAGCGGTGGCGCGCAGCACTTTTTCGCCCTTGCGCACCAGCGTGCCCGAGCCCTTGTGGGTGAACAGTTCCTTGGCCAGGTCGGCCGGGCGGGTGATCGACACCGACGATTCCAGCGGCAGGCGATCGAGCAGATCCTTGATCTGTTCGATCTTCACCTTCATGCCGCCGTGGATCCACGGCTGCGCGATCAGGTGGTCGTACTCGGTGGACAGGTTGATCGAATCGATCACGTTGCCCGCCTCGTCCAGCAGGCCGCCGGTGCCGGTCAGGAAGATGATCTTGTACGGCTGCAGTTCCTGCACCAGCTCGTTGGCGGCGAAGTCGGCGTTGACGTTGAGGATCTGGCCACCGGCGGTTTCACCCAGGCTGGTGATGACCGGGATCGAGCCCGCACGCAGGCTGGCCTCGATCGGCGCCAGGTTGACCTTCTTCACCTCGCCGACCAGGCCGTAGGTATCCACGTCCAGGTACTCGGCCTCGAACACGCCACCGGTGATGGAGGTGGCGCGCGCGCCGTTCTGCTGCAGCGCCTCGACCAGGCGCAGGTTGGACTGCTGGAACACCCGGCGCACGATCGCCAGTGCTTCCGGCGAAGTCACGCGCAGGCCGTTCACGGTCTGCTTGTCGATGCCGGCCGCCGACAGCTCGGCATCCAGCTGCGGGCCGGCGCCGTGCAGCACGATCGGGGTCAGCCCGACTTCCTGCAGGAACGACAGCGAAGAGGTCAGCGCGTCGAGATCGTCGCGCAGCACCGCGCCGCCGACCTTGACCACGGCGAAGCGCTTGGCATCCAGCTGCGAAAAGCGCTTGAGGTACTGGCTGATCTCCTTCGCGCTGGCCATGCTGGAAAGCAGGCGCACGATGGTCTGGCGGGTCTGGCGGTGGGGCTGGAGGGCAGGAGACATTTCGGTTTCGTCGGAAAGGGAAGAATCAGGCGCCGGCGGCGATGATGCGGTGCACGGCGTCGGTGTAGCGCTGCAGCTGGTCCAGCGTCACGAACTCATCGGCGGTGTGGGCCTGGGCAATATCGCCCGGGCCAAACACCAGGGTGGTGTAACCGGCGGCGGAGAACAGCGAGGCCTCGGTCCAGAAGTCCACGGCGTTGCCGATCGGCAGCTCAAGCGCGTCGGCCACGTCACGTGCCAGCAGGCGGCGGTTCTCGGCTTCGGCGATGTCGCCGGCCGGCAGGCTGGGGCCACGGAAGGTCTCGGTGAATACCGCCGCTTCCGGCTCGGCGAACCCGGCGAAGGTGGCCAGCAACGCGTCGATGTTCATCGATGGCAGCGGCCGGAAACCGAAGCGCACTTCGGCAGCGGGCGCGATCATGTTGGCCTTGATCCCGCCTTCGACGCGACCGATGTTGAAGCGCAGGCCCGTCAGCCCACCGAAGCGCGCCGAAGCCAGCGATTCCACATGGTCCAGCGCGCGGTTGCCCCAGCGCATCGCCTGGTGCAGCGCGCTGGCAGCCGCATCCTGCTTGCCCGAGGCGTGCCCGGCACGACCGGCGAACTGCATCAGCACCGAGCTGATGCCGCGATGCGCCAGCACCGCTTCGCTCATGGTCGGCTCGGCCACCAGCACCGCTTCATACGGCAGGCCACGGGCCAGGAACGCGGCGATGCAGCGCGGATCGTTGGCTTCTTCATCGCTGGAGAACAGGAAGGCCGCGTCACCGTCGCTGGCATTGGCTGCGGCCACCAGTGCGGCGGCCGCGCCCTTGATGTCACACACGCCCAGACCGACCACGCGGTCGTCCAGGCGGCGCATCACGTGCGGGTCGGCGCTCCAGTGCGGCGAATCGGGCACGGTATCAAGATGTACGTTGAACAGGTACTTCGGCGTCCCGCGCACGGCGTACAGGCTGACCGCACCGTCGCCGTGGTCGATCACCTCAACGTTGAAGCCGGGCAGGTTCGCGCGCAGGTAATCGAAGATGCCACCGGTGGTGATCGCGCGCGGCGGGTTGCGGGTGTCGAAGGACACCAGGACCTGCAGGTGATCGAGCGTCTGTTCAAGCATGAAACAAAGATCCTGTGGAATTCCGCCGGGCATGGCCCGGCGCTACCGTGATGCGTCTGGTGGAGAGCCCCCTTCTTGTTGAAGGGGGCGCGCCAACGGCGCAGGGTTAAGGTGGAATGCGCGGGAGACGCGCGCGCAATTCAATCGCTCAGCGATTGACTTGCGCGTAAAGCGTCGAGCTCATACCGAACAGCTTGATGAAGCCTTCAGCCTCCTCCACGCCCCAGTCGGCCGACTGCGCGTAGGTGGCACCCTTGGTGTTGAGCAGGTGCGGCGACTTCACGGCCACCGCATCGACGCGGCCACCACGGGTTTCCAGCACCACTTCACCGTTGACCTTGGCCTGCGAGGACTTCAGGAAGGCTTCGATGTCGGTCTTCAGCGGGTCGTGGTAGAAGCCTTCGTACACCAGCTCCACCCACTTGCGTGCCACGTCCGGCTTGAAGCGGTTCTGCTGCTTGGTCAGCACCGCATCTTCCAGCGCGCGGTGTGCGGCCAGCAGCGAGACCAGGCCCGGGGCCTCGAACACGATGCGGCCCTTCAGGCCGATCACGGTGTCGCCGGTGTAGACGCCGCGACCCACGCCATACGGGGCGAACAGCTTGTTGAGCTGGGCCAGGATCTGGTCGCCCGGCAGCGCCTTGCCGTTCAGTTCAACCGCTTCGCCTTCAATGAACTTCAGGGTGACGGTCAGCGCTTGTTCCGGCCATTCGCTGCGCGGCGAGCACCAGCCACGCGCACCTTCGCCCGGGGCTTCCCAACGGTCGATCTCGCCACCGGACATGGTCACGCCCAGCAGGTTCTCGTTGATGGTGTAGGCCTGCTGCTTGGCGCGCACGCCGAAGCCGCGCTCTTCCAGGTATTTCTGCTCGTAGGCACGGGTCTGGGTGTGTTCCTTCTGGATCTCGCGGATCGGCGCGATGATCTGGTAGTCACCCAGCGCCTTCACGGCCAGGTCGAAGCGGACCTGGTCATTGCCCATGCCGGTGCAGCCGTGGGCGATGATGTTGGTGCCCAGTTCGGCGGCACGCTTCAGCGCGGCATCCACGATCAGGTAGCGGTCCGACACCAGCAGCGGGTACTGGCCCTGGTAGCCTTCGCCGGCCCACACGAACGGCTTGACGAAGCCTTCCCAGATCGCCGGGCCACCGTTCACAGTGACATGGCTGGTCACGCCCAGCTCGGCGGCACGCTTCTCGATGAAATCGCGCTCTTCATCATCCACGCCGCCGGTGTCGGCGAACACGGTGTGCACGTTGTAGCCACGCTCCTGCAGGTAGGGCACGCAGAAGCTGGTATCCAGGCCGCCGGAGAAGGCGAGAACGACGTCTTTATTGCTCATGGGGAGGGTATGTCCTGGTAGCGCCGGGCCGTGCCCGGCGGAAATGATTGAATCGGAAAAAATCAGCGCCCGGCAACCGCGGCCATGATCGCCTTCTGCACGTGCAGGCGGTTCTCGGCTTCGTTGATGGCGATGCACTGCGGCGAATCCATCACCGCATCGGTGGCCTTCACGTTGCGACGCAGCGGCAGGCAGTGGCTGAACACACCGTTGTTGGTCAGCGCCATCTTGCGTTCGTCGACGATGAAGTGCTTGAACTGGTCGCGGATCGGCTTTTCCGGTTCCCAGTTGCCAAAGAACGGCAGCGCTCCCCAGCTCTTGGCGTAAACCACGTCGGCGCCGGCGTAGGCGCTGTCGACATCATGGCTGATCTTCAGCGAACCACCGCTTTCGGCCACGTTCTGCTCGGCCCAGCCCATGTAGCGCTCGTCGAGGATGTAGTCGGCGGTCGGGCAAAGCAGTGTCACGTCCATGCCCATGCGGGTGGCGATGGTCAGCGCCGAGTTGGCCACGGCGGTGTTGAGCGGCTTGGGGTGGTAGGTCCAGGTCAGCACGTACTTCTTGCCACGCAGGTCCTGGGTGCCGAAGTGCTCCTGCAGCGCCATGATGTGCGCCAGCTCCTGGCACGGGTGGGTGATGGTCTCCATGTTGATGACCGGCACCGGCGAATACCTGGCGAAGCTGTTGAGGACGATGTCCTGGCGGTCGTACGCCCAGTCCTGGAACTTCGGGAACGCACGCACGGCGATGATGTCGCAGTAACGGCCCAGCACCTTGGCCACTTCCGCGATGTGTTCCTCGGTATCGCCGTCCATCACCGTGCCGAGGTTGAACTCGATCGGCCACGCATCCTTGCCCGGCTGCAGCACCACCGCATGGGCGCCGAGCTGGAACGCGCCCAGTTCGAAGCTGGTGCGGGTGCGCATGGACGGGTTGAAGAACACCAGCGCGATCGACTTGCCCTTGAGCTGGTCGCCGAGCTTGTTGCGCTTGAACAGCGCGGCCTGGGTCAGCAATGCGTCGAGATCGCTGCGGCTCCAGTCCTGGGTGTTCAGGAAGTGCTTGGGGGACATCTTCTTTCCTTGCGTGGCGGCGCCGGGTTCGACGCGGTGGAAGGGAAAACAGGAAGCAAAGGTGAAACGAAAAGGTTGCAGTTGCAGCTTTCAGAACGCGGAAACGAAAAAACCCAGCCGGCGGGCTGGGTTTTTTTCGGACGAACAGCAAAAAGCTCCGGTTACCCAGCGAGAATGTGGGGTTCCGGTCGACGCGCACGCGAGGTCATGCCCGACGCCTGTCGGGCTGCGCTGCTGTCGTGCTGGAAGTCGGTGAGCTTCATGGCCGAATATCTTTGCATGCGGCCGTGACCGGCGCAAGGGGCCGGGGTCGCAGAATCAGGGATTGCCGGCGGCGCCCTGCTCAGGACCGACCCAGGGGGTGATCGACACCCGGATCTTGAGCCGGTTGCCCGGGTCTTCCGGCAGCCGCGACCGATACTTGGTGCCCTTGTAGACGTAGTCCACGTCGTAGGCGATGGGCCGGCGGAATTCACGCCCCACCGGCACGATGCGGCAGTCACGGGTCAGCATCGGGCCATTGTTGGCAGGCGCCGGGGCCGGCGTTTCGGGGCCGGCCTCTTCGGAGGGCTCCTCGTCGCTGCGCTTGAATATCGAGCGCACCGAGTCCCAGAAACGGCTGATCCGGCCCTTGTCCTCGACCGGCTCCTCGCCGGTCACGTTGACCGGGGCCAGGGTGCGGGTCGACACCGGCTCGCAATGCTCCTCGGTACGGGTCGCGCGCAGGGTCTGGAATACCGGCTCGACGTTCAGTACCTGGGCGTAGTCGAACTTCACGTTCTCCACGATCACCACCCGGTTGCGGGGCTCGGCCTCCTGCGCCAGCACCACGGCGGGCAGCGCCGACAGGCAGGCCAGGGTCAGCAATGCGGTGGATTTCAGTGGCGACGGGAGCAAGGACACGGCGATAGTGTAGGCAGTGGCGAGCGCAAGGGGCTGAACATTACCCGTCCACGCCGCTCCTGCCCACCCCACCCTGGCTCCCTCCGGCGTCCACCGGTGGCAACCAGCGCCCCCAAAGGGAGCGACACGTTCTAAAATCACAGACTTGTCCCCCAGCCACAGCCCCATGACCCTGCGCCTGCACAACAACCTGACTCGCCAGCTCGAACCGTTCACCCCGCTCGACCCGGCCTGTCCGACCCTGTATGTGTGCGGCCCCACGGTCTACAACTACGTGCACATCGGCAACGCCCGTGGCCCGGTGGTGTTCGGGGTGCTGGCCGACCTGCTGCGGCGGCGTTTCGGCGCACTGCGCTACGCCCGCAACATCACCGACGTGGACGACAAGATCAACACCGCCGCGCGCGAGCAGGGGGTGCCGATCAGCACCATCACCGACAGGTTCGCCGCCGCCTACCGTGAAGACATGGCCGCGCTGGGCGTGGTGCCGCCTGACATCGAACCGGAAGTGACCGCGCACATGCCGCAGATCATCACCATGATCGAGCAGTTGATCGCCAGTGGTCATGCCTATGCCGCCGAAGGCCACGTGCTGTTTGCGGTGGCCAGCTTCGATGGCTACGGCAAGCTCTCCCGCCGCGACCCGGAAGAAATGCTGGCTGGCGCCCGCGTCGATGTCGCCCCCTACAAGCGTGATCCGGGCGATTTCGTGCTGTGGAAGCCATCCAGCGACGACCTGCCCGGCTGGGAATCGCCCTGGGGCCGTGGCCGCCCGGGCTGGCACATCGAATGCTCGGCGATGGCCGCCGCCCACCTGGGCGAGACCATCGACATCCATGCCGGCGGCGTCGACCTGCAGTTCCCGCACCATGAAAACGAGATCGCGCAGAGCGAATGCGCGCATGGCGGCAGGATCTTCGCCCGCTACTGGCTGCACAACGGCATGCTCAACTTCGGCGGCGCCAAGATGAGCAAGTCACTGGGCAACATCGAGCGCGTGCATGACCTGGTTCGCCAGCATCCGCCGGAGGCACTGCGCCTGGCCCTGCTGTCGGCCCACTACCGTCAACCACTGGACTGGTCCGATGCGCTGATCGAACAGTCGGTGCGTACGCTGGACCGCCTGTACGGCACCCTGCGCGAACTGGCCTCGGTCGAGGCCAGCGCGGTGATTCCGGCCACGGTCGAAGCGACCCTCGACGACGACCTCAACACCCCGCAGGCGCTGGCCGAAGTGGCCCGCATCGCGGCCGAGGCGCGTCGTGCCACGGACCCGGCCGAACAGTCGCGCCTGAAGGCCGAGCTGCTCGGTGCCGGCCTGGCGCTGGGCCTTCTGCAGGCCGATCCGGCGCAGTGGTTTGGTACCGCTGCGGGCGCTGACGGCGACGATGCCCGTATCCAGGGCCTGATCGACGAGCGCGCTGCGGCCAAGAAGGCGCGCGACTTCGCCCGTTCCGATGCCATCCGCGACCAGTTGGCCGCCGAAGGCATCGTGCTGGAAGACACCCCGCAGGGCGTGCGCTGGTCGCGCAAGCGCGGCTGACCTGCTGCCCTGCCCCGTGGCCGGCCCGCCGGCCACGCCCCCACTGTAGAGACTGTTGTGACCGACTCCCCGTTCCCGCTTGAACCCACCGCCGCCGAGGCCCAGACCGCCATCGCCGAGGAATTCGGCTTCTTCGGCGACTGGTCCGAGCGCTACCAGTACCTGATCGACCTCGGCCGCAAGCTGCCGGCCTTCCCGGAAGAATGGAAGACCGAAGAGCATCGCCTGCTCGGCTGCCAGTCGATGGTCTGGATCGTGCCGGAAGGCAATGCGCAGTCGCTGCGCTTCCATGCCATCAGTGATTCGGCCATCGTCTCCGGCCTGATCTTCCTGGCGCTGCGCGTGTACTCCGGGCGCTCGGCGCGGGAGATCCTGGACACCGAACCGAGCTATATCCAGGACATCGGCCTGGCCCGCCACCTGTCTCCGACCCGCAGCAATGGTGTGGCTGCGATGCTGGCCTTCATCCGCGAGACCGCGCAGACCCAGCTGCAGCGCGATCCGTCGTGAACGAGCCTGCCACAGCCGAGGACACCGCGCTGGGCCTGCTGTCCCGGCCCGGCTTCGCCAAGCTGCTGGCCTACCGCATCTTCGCGATGCTGTCCTACCAGGTGGTGGCAGTCACCGTCGGCTGGCACATCTACGAAGTCACCCGCAATCCGTTCTCGCTGGGCCTGATCGGCCTGGCCGAGGTGCTGCCGTTCTTTTGCGTGGCGCCATTCGCCGGCTACCTGGTCGACCATCTGCCGCGGCGTCGGTTGGGCATGGCGGCCTGTTCCGGGCTGATCGCCACCGCGCTGGTACTGACCAGGGTGGCCAAGGGCTGGCTGCCGTTTGAAGACGTGTGGCCCATCTATGCAGCCATCGCCCTGACCGGCATGGTCCGCGCCTTCCTGTCACCTATCTACAACGCACTGTTCGCCCGCGTGCTGGCCCGCGATCAGTTCGCGCGCGGCGCAGGCCTCGGCGCGGTGGTGTTCCAGGCCGGCATGGTCGCCGGCCCGGCGCTGGGCGGCGTGCTGGTCGGCTTCGGCGGCAAGGGCCTCTCCTACGCGGTGGCTACGGCCTTTGCGCTGGTGGCGATGGCCTGCCTGGCTACATTGAAGGTGGAAGAACCGGTGCACACCGGTCCGGCCGCGCCGATCTTCAAGAGCATCGCCGAAGGCGCGCGCTTCGTGGTCGGCAACCGGATCATGGTCGGGGCGATGGCGCTGGACATGTTCTCGGTGCTGCTGGGCGGCGTGGTGGCGATGCTGCCGGCCTTCCTGCACGAGATCCTGCACCACGGTCCGGAAGGCCTGGGCATCCTGCGCGCGATGCCGGCGCTCGGCTCGGTGTGCGTGGGCCTGTGGCTGGCCCGCCACCCGCTGCACCGCAATGCCGGCCGCGTGTTGCTGTTCGCGGTGGCCGGTTTCGGCCTGTGCGTGATCGGCTTCGGCCTGTCGCAGCACTTCTGGCTGTCAGCGCTGATCCTGCTGTTCTACGGGGCCTTCGATGGCATCTCGGTGGTGATCCGATCGACCATCCTGCAGTTGGCCACGCCGGAAGAGATGCGCGGCCGGGTGTCGTCGATCAACGGCATCTTCATCAGTTCGTCCAACGAGCTGGGCGCGTTCTATGCAGGCACGATGGCGAAGCTGCTCGGCCTGGTGCCGGCCGTGGTGCTGGGTGGGTTTGCGGTGCTGAGCGTGGCCGGGATCACCGCGTGGAAGAACCCGACGCTGCGGAAACTGAATTTGCGTGATCTGCAGTAGCGTCGGCTCGTCGTTTCCGCGACAGCCGCTTTACGTGCGCCGACGCATTGGTAGCGCCGGGCCATGCCCGGCAGCCCTTTTCCGCGACCGCGGCGGGGTGTCACTTTCTTTTCGCGAAAAGAAAGTAACCAAAGAAACGCTCCGCCATCCGCGAGCCGGCGCTGCGCGCCGGTGCCCTGTGCTCCTCGGTGAATCAGGGGACGGCGCGGAGAGCCAGCCGACTAGCAGTCGGCTCTACAGGATAGAGCGGCCTCTTCGCCCTTGATTCCCCTGCGGTGCTCGGCTCGCTACAAGGCGGACTCAACAGCCGCGAGCGCACGCATGACCGCTCTTGTCGGCCTGAGCCGAGCGTGGGCTCGGCTCTACATCGGCCGCGCACGCAGGAAACCGTCGAGAGCCTGCGGGTGGGTCCGGGCAGGACCGTCCGCGGCATGGATGCCGCGGCCGAGCTTACAGGGATGTACTTGCAGCGTGTCCTGCCCGGACCCACCCGCAGGCTCCCTCTGATACGCGGAAGGCGCCGTTCTACCCAGCCAACCACCCCAACAAAAAACCCGGCCGAGGCCGGGTTTTTCGCATGACCACACAACGAGCAGGAATCAGTCGCCCTGCTGCTTCTGCAGGTGCTCCCAACGCTCCTGGGCGTCGATGGTGCGTTCAGCCGTGAGGCGCGCTTCGAGGCGCTCCAGGCCGATTTCTTCACCGGTGTCGACGCAGTAACCGTAGTCGCCCGCTTCCAGGCGCTTCAGGGTGCTGTCGATCTTGCCGATCAGCTTGCGGTAGCGGTCGCGGGTACGCAGTTCCAGCGAGTTCTCGGTCTCGCGGGTCGCGCGCTCGGCTTCATCGCCGATGTCACGCACTTCCTCACGAAGATTCTCGATGGTCTGCTTGGACTCTTCCACCAGGTCCGCGCGCCAGTTCTGCAGACGCTGACGGAAGTACTCCTGCTGCAGCGGGCTCATGTATTCCTCTTCCGAGGACGGCTTGTAGCCAGCCGGCAGGATCGGGCGGCCGGTGGCCTCGTCGGTCTTGTACTCGACCACCTTGTACTTGCTGCGCGGGGCCGGTGCAGCCGAGCGGGCGGCGACGGCCACGGCAACCTTGCCGACAGGGCGCGACACGGTCTTCGGGGCGGAATCGGATTTCACGGCGGTTTTGGCAGGCGATTTCGAAACGGGCACGGGATTCTTGGATTGCGGGGCCTTCGAAGCGGCAGGAGCGGCGGCCGGGGCCGGCTTGGAAGCCGGCTGGGCTGCTGCCACTGCCACGGTCTTGGCCGGGACAGGCTTGGCCGGAGCCGGCTTGGCAGCAGGCTTCGGTGCGGACTTCACTACTGGGGCCGGGGCCGGTTTCACGGCCGGCGCGGCAACATTCTTGGCACCCTTCTTTACAGCGGCAGGCGTGGCGACCGGCTTGGCCGCAGCGACCTTCTTTGCTACGGGCTTGGCGACCGGCTTGGCTGCAGCCTTCTTCACCACCGCCTTCGGCGCCGGCTTGGCGGCGGCCTTCTTGGCCACCGGCTTGGCGACGGTCTTCTTCACCGGCGCAGCCTTGCTGACGGCCTTTTTCACCGGCGCCTTCTTGCTGGCAGCGGCTGGCTTGGCCTTGGCGGGCGCAGCGGCTTTCTTCGCCACCGGCTTGGTTGCCTTGACCGGCGTTTTCTTTGCGGTGGCCTTCCTGGCCGCCGGTTGCGAGGACGCTGCCTTGGTCGCCGGCTTGCTGGCCGGCTTCTTGGCAACGGGCTTTGCCGCCAACTTCTTCACAACAGGCTTGGCGGTTTTCTTGGCGGCCGTTGCGGCCTTCTTTGCAGTTTTTTTAGCAGCCACGAAACGCTCTTCCTTGGATTCCCCGGGGCCCGGGAAAGCGGGCCTTTATAGCCTACCCGACCCGCAGCAGCAACCTCGGCACCCTGCCCCATTCAGTCCTGGAGCCAAGGCGCCCAATGGGCAGTCCGACGAACACGGACCGCCTTGCGCGGTACGGAACCTGGCCAGCACCCGACGGTGCTGGTACCGGTCGCAGGCCATCGGCGACATGCGACCAACGGCCCATCCTGCACAAATGCGGCCTTCATGCCAACTGGCATAAGATGACTGGGTGATCTCGCGCCTGCTCATCGCCCTGCTGCGCTTCTACAAGCGCTTCATCAGCCCCTTGCTGGGGCCCCGCTGCCGTTTCGTGCCGAGCTGTTCTGAATACGCGATGGACGCGATCTCGCGGCACGGCCCGCTGCGCGGCAGCTGGCTGGCTGCGCGCAGGCTGGGCCGCTGCCACCCGTTCCATCCCGGCGGCTTCGACCCCGTGCCCGAGTCCCCCAACGCCCCCTCTTGCCGTTGCACAGGAAAACATTGACATGTCCTCCACCCTCATCACCAATGCCCGCATGGTCAACGAAGGCCGCACCTTCGACGGCGACCTGCGCATCGAGAACGGCCGCATCGCGCAGATCGGCAATGGGCTGGCGCCGCGCGACGGCGAGCAGGTGGTGGACGCGGCCGGGCGCTGGCTGCTGCCCGGCATGATCGATGACCAGGTGCACTTCCGCGAACCGGGCCTGACCCACAAGGGCGACATCGCCAGCGAATCGGCGGCCGCCGTGGCCGGTGGCCTGACCAGCTTCATGGACATGCCCAACACCAACCCGCCGACGCTGGATTCAACCATCCTGGAAGCCAAGTACGAGCTCGCGCGCGGCCGCGCCTGGGCCAACTACGGCTTCTACCACGGTGCCAGCAATGACAACCTGGACGCGATCCGTGCCCTGGACCCGAAGAAGGCCCCGGGCGTGAAGGTGTTCATGGGTGCTTCGACCGGCAACATGCTGGTCGACAACCCGGAAACGCTGGACGCGATCTTCCGCGAATGCCCGACCCCGATCATCACGCACTGCGAAGACACGCCGATGATCGATGCCAACCTGAAGGCCTTCCAGGAAAAGTACGGTGATGCGCTGACCCCGGACATGCACCCGGACATCCGTTCGCGCGAAGCGTGCATCAAGTCGACCCGCCTGGCGATGTCGCTGGCACGCAAGCACGGCACCCGCCTCCATGTGCTGCACATCTCCACCGCCGATGAGCTGGCGCTGTTCGAGAAGGGCCCGCTGATCCGCGCCGATGGCAGCCGCAAGCAGATCACCGCCGAAACCTGCGTGCACTTCCTGCACTTCGCGCGCCCGGACTACGCGACCAAGGGCAACCTGATCAAGTGCAACCCGGCGATCAAGGAAGTGTCCGACCGCGAGGCAATCACCGCTGCGCTGGCCGATGACGTGCTGGACGTGCTGGCCACCGACCACGCGCCGCACACCTGGGAGGAGAAGCAGAAGCCCTACGCGCAGGCGCCGTCGGGCCTGCCGCTGGTGCAGTACGCGCTGGTGGCCGCGCTGGAGCGGGTGCACGAAGGCAAGCTGACCCGCGAGCAGGTGGTGCAGAAATTCGCACATGCGCCGGCGCAGCTGTTCGACGTGGAAGAACGCGGCTTCCTGCGCGAAGGCTACTTTGCCGACCTGGTGCTGGTGGAGGACGTGCCGTTCACCGTCAAGCGCGAGGACGTGCTGTCCAAGTGCGGCTGGTCGCCGTTTGAAGGCACCACTTTCCGCTCGCGCATCGCCTCCACCTGGGTCAACGGCCAGCTGGTGTGGGACGGCAGCAAGCTGGTGGGCGAACCCGCCGGCCAGCGCATGACCTACGACCGCTGATGCGTTCGGCACTTCTGTTCGGAGCGCTGCTGCTGGCCGCGCCCCTGTTCACCGCACCGTCGGCGCAGGCACAGGACGGCATCGGCAGCCTGATCGACAGCCGCGTGGTGTTCCCGGCCAGTGCGTCACAGGGCGCGCTGGTGATCGGCAAGGTGCCCGCTGGCAGCCGCGTGCAGTACGCCGGCCGCCAGCTGCGGGTGAGCGGCTATGGCAGCGTCGTGTTCGGCATCGGCCGCGACGAGAAGGGTCCGCTGCGCGTGCAGGTGCAACGCCCCGATGGTGGCAGCGAGACCGCAACCATCGCGGTGACGCCGCGCGACTGGCCCACCGAGCGGATCAACGGCGTACCCCCGAAGACGGTCAATCCGCCGCCGGCGATCGCCGAGCGGATCAAGCGCGAACAGGCGCAGGTAACCGCTGCACGTTCGCGCGACGACGACCGTACCGACTTCACCCAGACCTTCATCTGGCCGGTCCAGGGCCGCATCAGCGGCCGCTTCGGCAATGCGAGGGTGTACAACGGCCAGCCCGGTGCCGGTCATTCCGGCATGGACATCGCGGTGCCGACCGGCACGCCGGTAAAGGCACCGGCCGCCGGCATCGTCACCTTCGCCGGCCCCGACCTGTACCTGACCGGTGGCACGTTGCTGCTCGACCACGGTTTCGGGGTCAGCTCCAACTTCCTGCACCTGTCGCGCATCGACGTAAAAGTCGGCGACCGTGTGGAGCAGGGTCAGGTGATCGCTGCCGTCGGCGCCACCGGCCGTGCCACCGGCCCGCACCTGCACTGGGGCATGAACTGGTTCGAGACCCGTATCGACCCGCTGCTGGTGCTGGAGCGCAAATAACGCCCATCGCCCGGTGCAGCGGTGAGCCACTGTTGTAGAGCCGAGCCCACGCTCGGCTGCTGTCGCGCAGAGATGAGCCGAGCATGGGCTCGGCTCTGCAGACAGCATTCAATCAACCGCGCGAGGTAGCGCCGGGCCATGCCCGGCGGAGCGCGGGATCAGCCGCGCGCCGCCCACCACACGCGCAGCAGGGTGCGCACCGGAGTGGCTTCGATCGGCTTGCCTGCGGCCTGCGCGGCCACACGGGCACGTGCCAGGCTGGACCACACGCGGCGCGGGCGCGGGCCGGGCACGCGGGTGCCCCACCCCTTCAACAGATGCTGCGCCCAGCGCTGCGCAGCGGTGCTGGCATCACCGTCCAGCAGGCTGCGCGGCACACCGGCCACGCCGGCATCCTGCAGGCGCTGGGCCAGGGTCTGCAGCTGCACCGCGCGACCGGCACCGGTGCGCGGCTTGTCCGCGAACAAGGTTGCCTCCACTGCGGCTACGGCCTCGGCGTAGTTGGCCAGCGCGCGCTCGGCGCCGGCTGCATCGGGCGCGACGGTGCGTGCTTCAACCAGATCCGGCAGCGCTTCGGCCAACTGCGCCCACGGCGCACGCACCGGCTCCAGCAGCCGGCCCAGCGGATGGCGCGAACGATGCCCGGCCCAACTGCGCAGCTCCTCGCCCCACCACGCCAGCTTGGCGTCGGCCGGCAACGGGTCGCCGCTGGTGTTGAGCATGTCGTCGAACTCCTGCAGCAGCGCAAACCACGCCACGGCCAGCTCGCGTTGCGATTCGGCCACGAACGGGGCGGCCACCGACCATTCCGGCCAACGGCTGCGCCACTTGTCGAGGAAACTGTCCAGCGCGGTACTGCTCACTACACCATTCCTTACGGCTGGGCCGGGGCTGCCGGCCGGGTCGGCCAGAGACTGGCCAGTTGCAGAAGTTCAGCGTTCTCGACCAGCACGTCGGCCTGCCAGGCCAGCGGATCGTCGCTGTGCAGGCGGTAGCCCCACAGCGCCGCCACCGACGGCATGGCCGCGGCCCGCGCGGCGATGATGTCGCGCTCGTCGTCACCCACGTACACGCAGTCTTCGGCAGCAACGCCAATAGCCTGCGCAGCGTGCAGCAGCGGCAGCGGGTGAGGCTTGCGCTCGGCCAGGCTGTCACCGCCGACCAGCACCGCGCAACGCTGCTGCCAACCATGTTGCGGCAGGATCAGGCGCGCCAGGTACTCCGGCTTGTTGGTGACGATGCCCCACACCGTACCGGCCTCATCCAGCGCGGCGAGCATGCCGGCCACGCCGTCGAACAGCACTGCGTGCTGGCCGATCAGCGCTTCGTAGCGCTGCAGGAATTCCGGGATCAGCGCGTCACGTGCGGCGACGTCCAGTTCCGGGAAGGCAGCCGAGACCATCGCCCGCGAGCCCTTCGACACCACCGGGCGCAGTGCAGCCGGATCGATGGGTGCACGACCACGTTCGGCCAGCATCGCGTTGCAGGTAGCGACGAAGTCCGGCGCGCTGTCCAGCAAGGTGCCATCCAGATCGAACAGCACCGCGCGCGGGAAGCGTGCAGAGGTCATGCCGGCTTGACCGCGTAGGCCAGATAGTTGATGTCGGTGCGGCTGCTCAGGCGGGCATGGTTGCGCCACGGCTCGTAAGCCATGCCACTGACATCCACCAGCTGCACATCAGCCTCGCGCAGCCAGCGCGCCAGCTCGGCCGGCTTGATGAATTCCTGGTAGTGGTGCGTGCCCTTGGGCAGCAGTCGCGCCACGTACTCGGCGCCGACGATCGCCACCGCGAACGCGGCGGCGGTGCGGTTGATGGTCGACAGGAACAGGTGGCCGCCCGGCTTCAGCAGGCGATTGCAGGCGTCGATGATCGCGCCCGGGTCGGGCACGTGCTCAAGCATTTCCATGCAGGTGACCACATCGAAACTGCCCGGCTGCTCGGCGGCCAGATCCTCGGCGGCCTGCACGCGGTAGTCGACCTTGGCGCCGCTTTCCAGCGCATGCAGGCGCGCGACCTTCACCAGCTCCGGGGCCAGGTCGATGGCGGTGACATCGGCGCCGG
Organism: Stenotrophomonas sp. YJH_SMC_27; assembly: GCF_059369815.1. Classification (NCBI taxonomy): domain Bacteria; kingdom Pseudomonadati; phylum Pseudomonadota; class Gammaproteobacteria; order Lysobacterales; family Lysobacteraceae; genus Stenotrophomonas; species Stenotrophomonas sp. YJH_SMC_27. The sequence goes on from NZ_JCAFTA010000016.1 coordinate 72,482, forward strand.
CCTGGGCCAGCGCTTCGCTCAACAGGCCGCCACCGCAACCGATGTCGAGCACACGTGCGCCGCGCAGCGGCACGCGGTCGGCCACGTATTTCAGGCGCACCGGGTTCAGCGCATGCAGCGGCTTCTGCGGGCCGTCAGCGTCCCACCAGCGGTTGGCCAGCGCGGCGAACTTGTCCAGCTCGGCCTGATCGAAATTGGAGGAAGCGTGGGGGGCAGTCATGAGGGGTCCTTGCGGCGCCAGGGATCAGGCGCGGATATGACGGATGCGCTCGCGCCACTGGCGCGCGTTGGCGATGATGCCCGGCAGGTCCATGCCGACCAGCTCGCGCTGCACCAGCTTCGGCTTGCCGGCGATCCAGACGTCGCTGACCTGCTGGCGGCCGGTGGCGTACACCAGTTGCGACAGCACGTTGTGCAGCGGCTGGGTTTCCAGCGCAGACAGGTCGACGCAGACCAGGTCGGCCTGCTTGCCGACTTCGATCGAGCCGATGCGGTCACCGAAGCCCAGCGCGCGTGCGCCACCCAGCGTGGACGCGCGCAGCGTGGTTGCCGCATCCAGTGCAGTGGCGTCGTCGGCCACGGCCTTGGCCAGGATCGCCGCGGTGCGGTTCTCGCTGAACATGTCCAGGTCGTTGTTGCTGGCGCAGCCATCGGTACCGATCGCCAGGTTCACGCCTGCGCGCTGCAGGGCGCAGGCCGGGCAGAAACCGGAGGCCAGCTTCAGGTTGGATTCGGGGCAATGCACCACGCTCACGCCGCGCTCGGCGCACAGGTGGATTTCTGCATCGGTCAGCTGGGTCATGTGCACCGCAATCAGGCGGTCGTTGACCAGGCCGAGCCGATCCAGCCGCGCCAGCGGGCGCTGGCCGTGCAGCCTGATCGAATCGTTGATTTCCTGCGCGGTCTCGTGGGTATGCAGATGCACCTGCATGTCGAGCTGGTCGGACAGCATCCGCACCCGCTCGAAGTTGGCATCGTTGACCGTGTAAGGCGCATGCGGCGCGAACGCGGTGGCGATCAGCGGATCGGTGCGCCACTGGTCGTGCAGTTCACCGGCCTTGGCGAAGTACTCGTCGTCGGTCTTGGCCCAGGCGGTGGGGAAATCGATGATGACCGCGCCCACCAGCGCGCGGAAACCGTGTTTCTTGTAGACCGCGGCCTGCACGTCGCCGAAGAAGTAGTTCTCGTTGGCGCAGGTGGTGCCGCCGCGCAGCATCTCGGCGATGGCCAGGGTGGTGCCGTCGGCAACGAATTCGGGGCCGATCACCGCCGCTTCCACCGGCCAGATGTGCTGCTGCAGCCAGGTCATCAGCGGCAGGTCGTCGGCGACGCCGCGCAGCAGGGTCATCGGGTTGTGCGTGTGGGCGTTGACCAGGCCCGGCATCAGCGCGGCCTCGGGGCGACTGACTACCTGGGCGGCACGGAAGCGCGCGCGCGCCTCGGCACGCGGCAGGATGGCCACGATCTCGCTGCCACGCACGGCGACGGCATGGTCTTCCAGCACCACCGCATGCGGCTCGATCGGAACGACGTAACCGGCTTCGATGAGCAGGTCGCAGGCTTCGGGGAGGTGCGGGCTATCGCTCATGCGGGCTCACTGGCTATTGGAGAAGGGCCTGGCGGGAGGCGGTAGCGCCGGGCCATGCCCGGCGGCTGTCCGCTGCGGCGCCATGGGCGCCAGCAACGGGTTCCGGGTTATGCCCGGAAAGCCGAGCATGGCTCGGCTCTACAGGTAATCCGGCTGCGCCGGATTACTTGACGCGTGCGGAGTACTCGCCCGAACGGGTGTCGACGCGGATCACTTCGTCCTGGTTGACGAACAGCGGCACGCGGACCACGGCGCCGGTTTCCAGGGTGGCCGGCTTGCCGCCGCCGCCCGAGGTGTCGCCACGGACGCCCGGATCGGTCTCGGTGATCTTCAGCTCGACGAAGTTCGGCGGCTGCACGAAGATCGGCTCACCGTTCCACAGGGTGACCACGCAGGACTCTTCGCCCTTCAGCCACTTCTCGGCGCCGCCCATGCCGGCCTTGGTGGCCTGGACCTGCTCGAAGGATTCCGGATCCATGAAGTGCCAGTACTCGCCATCGCTGTACATGAAGTTCATGTCGGTGTCGACGACGTCGGCTGCATCCAGCGAGTCGGTCGACTTCATGGTCACTTCCTGGGTACGGCCGTCCTTGATCAGGCGGTACTTCACGCGGGTGAAGGCCTGGCCCTTGCCCGGCTTGACGTATTCGGTGTCGATGATGACGGCCGGTTGGTTGTTGACCAGGATCTTCATCCCGTTCTTGACGTCGTTCATGCCGTAGCTGGCCATGCGTAAACTCCTGAGTGGCAGAAACGCCGCGGGTGCGGCGAGCCGTTAGAATGGAAAGCCCACCGGATGCCGGTGGGCGACTGTTTTTCTGCCCCCATGATAACCGCAGGCCCCCTCTCCATGCAGCTTTCCGCCTTCCCCCGGCCCCAGTCGCCAGGCGCGCCCGCGCGCTGGCAGCAGCTCTGGCGCCAGGCACTGCGCGACCCACAGGCCCTGCTGGCCCGGCTGCAGCTGGACCCGGCCGCGCTGGGCGTCTCGGAAGCGGCCATGGCCCAGTTCGCGCTGCGCGTACCGGAGGGGTTCGTGGCCCGCATGCGCAAGGGTGATCCGGCCGATCCGCTGCTGCGCCAGGTGCTGCCGATCGACGAGGAAATGCGTCCCGCGCCCGGGTTCAGCTTCGATGCGGTGGGCGATGGCGCCGCCAGGAAGGCCACCGGCGTCATCCAGAAGTACCGTGGCCGCGCCCTGCTGGTCGCCACCGGCAGCTGCGCGATCAACTGCCGCTACTGCTTCCGCCGCCACTTCGACTATGGCGCGGAGAACGCCGCCAAGGGTGGCTGGCAGGAGGCCGCAGCCGCCATCGCCGCCGACCCGGACATCGACGAGGTGATCCTGTCCGGCGGTGACCCCCTGTCGCTGGCCACGCACAAGCTGGTCGAACTGACCGATGCCCTGCGCGCCATCCCGCATATCCACCGCCTGCGCATCCACACCCGGCTGCCGATCGTGCTGCCCGAGCGCGTGGACGATGAGCTGGTCTCCTGGCTGGGCAGTCTGCCCTGGCCGCTGGCGATCGTGGTCCACGCCAACCATGCCAATGAATTCGACGCCAGCGTGGACGCGGCGATGGCCCGCCTGCGCGCTACCGGCGCCCAACTGCTGAACCAGGCGGTGTTGCTGCGCGGGGTCAATGACAGCGTGCAGGCCCTGCAGGACCTGAGCGAGCGCAGCTTCGACGCCGGCGTGCTTCCCTACTACCTGCATCAGTTGGACCGGGTCGAGGGCGTGGCCCACTTCGAAGTGGATGACGCCCAGGCCAAGGCGCTGATTGCCGGCCTGACCGCGCGCCTGTCCGGTTATCTGATCCCGAAACTGGTGCGCGAACTGCCCGGCGACCCGAGCAAGCGTCCGCTGTAGCCCCAAAAAAGGGGACGGAGGGGATTAAGTCGCAAATGCACAAGCGACTTAATCCCCTCCGTCCCTTTTTTTGTGTCGGTCAGAGGCCCGATTCGATCATCCGCACCACTTCGGTGGCGGTCACCGGATGACTCAGCCAGTAGCCCTGGCCAAGATCGCAGCCGCGCTGCACCAGCAGGTCGAACTGCGCCTGCTGCTCGATGCCCTCGGCCACCACGGTGATGCCCAGTGCGTGGGCCATGGCGATGATCGCCGTGGTCAGCGCCAGATCGTCGGGATCGCGCTGCATGTCGGCCACGAAGCTCTTGTCGATCTTCACCCCGTCCACCGGTACCTGGCGAAGATGGCTGAGACCGGAGAAGCCGGTGCCGAAATCGTCCAGCCAGACCTTCACGCCGGTGCGGTGCAGCTTGTCCAGCAGCTGTGCGGCCACCATCTCGTCGCCGATCACGGCGGTTTCGGTCAGCTCCAGATGCAGGCGCGAGGCCGGTAGCCCGGACTCATGCAGGCACTGCGCCACCAGTGCCGGCAGTTCGCCGCCGCGCAACTGCCGTGGCGACACGTTGACCGACACGAACAGGTCGTCCCCGGCCGTCCCGCGCGGCCATTGCGCGGCCTCCATGCAGGCCGCACGCAGCACCTTCGGGCCAATGACTTCGATAAGGCCACTCTGCTCGGCCACCTCGATGAACACCGAAGGCGGGATCGTGCCCAGGGTCGGGTGCTGCCAGCGCAGCAGCACTTCAACGCCGACCATGCGGCGGTCGCGCATGCGGAAGATCGGCTGGTAGGCCAGGCGCAGTTCGCCGCGCTCCCAGGCGCCGCGCAGCTCCTGTTCCATATGCACGCGACGCTCGACTGCATGGTCCATCGCCCGGCTGTAATAGCGATAGCAGTTCTTGCCCGCCATCTTTGCCTGGTACATGGCAATGTCGCCGTTCTTCAGCAGGGTGGTGGCATCGGCCGCATCGTCAGGGAACAGGGTCACGCCGATCGAGGTACCCAGGAACAGTTCCCGGCCCTGCACCACCAGCGGCTTGCCCAGCTCCCGCACCAGCACTTCAGCCAGCAGCCGCGCATTTGCGGCCACATCACCATCGCCCACCAGGATCACGAACTCATCTCCGCCGAAGCGCGCCAACAGGGCTTCATCGCCCCCGGCTTCGGTGACCGCGCGATCGATACGCTGTGCAAACTGCAGCAGTGCTTCATCGCCAGCTTCGTGGCCAAGGGTGTCATTGACTCGCTTGAAGTCGTCGATATCGGCGAACAACAGGCCCAACCGGTGATTGGCGGCACGGGCAGCCATCAACCGATGATCAAGCGCCTCGCGGAATGCCAGCCGGTTGGTCAGCCCGGTCAACGCGTCGGTATAGGCCATGCGCCGCACTTCGCGGTCATGGCGGGCGATCGCATCACGCATGCGGGCAAAACCGCGCACCAGTTCACCCACCTCGTCGTCGCGGGTGTTCTCGGCCAGCGGCGTCTGGTAGTCGCCCGCCTCGATGCGACGGGCAGCGACGGCAAGATCACGGATCGGCGCAACCAGAGTACGCTGCACGTACAGGATCACGACCACGCCGATCACCACCAGTAGGCCCAGCATCAACAGCAGCCAGCCCAGGTGACGGCTGCCGACCTGCTGCAGGCGTTCGCCCAAGGTGGCGTTGGCTGCCTGCTCGCGCTGCTGCACCTCATCCAGCGCCATGCCGACGCGGACGCCGCCAATGCGCTGGTTGCCAACCATGATCGGCATGGTGTTGTCGAGCACCTTCGGCGACTCCTGCACGACCAGCGCCTGCGCAGCCGCGGCCTTGGGTGCAAGAGGATCAGCCATCGGCTGGCCGAAACCGGATACTTCGACCGAGCCGTCGTGAACCAGCCGGCCGCGTTCGTCGAACACCAGCACGTAGCGCACCACGGGCTGGCGCGCAGTACTGCGCACCAGTACGCCAACCTGGTCCAGGTCACGGTAGTACAACGGGTTGGCCAGGGCGTCGGACAGTTCACGCGCCATCGCCTCGCCGCGGCTGCGCACGCTGCGGTCGAACAATTCATGGATGACGCCACCGCTGAGGTTGCGCACCTCGCCCTGCATCGCCGCCTGCCGCCCCAACAACACTGCCAGGATCGCGATCACCACGACCATTGCCCCGCCCATCGCGAGCAGGAACCGGGCCTGCATCCCCGAGCCAAGCCACTTCATTCCACTTCCATCCGCACGCGCGTCAATCCTTGTTTCAATTCATCCAGCCGCTGCTGCGCATGCGCATCGACACGGTGGAACCCGGAAGTGCCAAAAAACCGATGCAGCGCTCCCCGTGCCCGCGGGTCGCCGGCCGCCTGCAGCAGCACTTCCTGCAGGCGATCGCGCACGCGTGGATCAAGGTCGGCGCGGACCATCTCCACCGCACGCGGGTAGGGTTCGGTGCGCAACAGCTCGCGGAAGTCGCGCCGGAACGCTGCTGGCATCCGCCGTTCGTCATTCCAGTCCACGCTGCTCACCGCTCCCACGTCAACCACCCCCTTGTGCACGAACGTCGCGATGTTCAGCTCGCTGCGTGCAAATACGTAGCCCACGCTGTCCCGGCCCGGCATGTCCCATGCACCGGCCAGGATCTGCGGCGACAGGCCTTCCTGCAGCAACGTCATCACCGGCACCAGGTAGGCACTGGTGGACGCCGTGTTCTGCAGGGCCAGGCGATGGCCCCGCAGATCCTGCATGCGCTGGATCGGGCTGTCGCGGCGCACGAAGAAAACCGTCTGGTACTCCCGCACACCGTTGCGCTCGGTCAGCAGCAGCGGACGGGCGCCACTGCGCTGGCCCAGCGCCACCGCCGTACCCGAGGTTTCCGTGACCCAGTCGACACGACCGCGCCGCAGATAGCTGGCCATCTGCTGTGGATCGCGTGCCATCAGGATCCTTCCCTCCTTGATGCCAACGTCGTGCATGCGCGCCACCACGTAATCCAGCAAGGGCTGAAGCTGCTCGTAGTGGGCCTTGGGATCATCGCTGATCCGGCCCAGCACCAGCACGTGGTCCGGTGCTGCACGCACCGTCCCGGCCAGCAGGACCATGGCCAGGCTCAGCAGTCCCCCCTGCATTGCCTTTCGCAGACCCGACACAGGCTTCATCCCCCCCTGGGTATCCAGACAGACTACCCGAAAAAATGAGAACGTCGTCAGCTGTTCTTGTTGCCTGCTTGTGCCAGTCGCGCCATGCGCTGGGTGTCGGCGAGGATGCCGCGCAACAGGCGCACTTCCTGCTCGCTTGGCTCGCTACGCAGGAACAGGCGGCGCAGCTTGCGCATCGCCGATTCCGGCGCGCGGCCCTTGTGGAAATCGATCTCGTCCAGCGTGTCGCCGAGCTGGGCGAAGAAGCTCTCCATCTGCTCATGGCTGGCGGCCTGTTCGCGGAAGCCGGGCTCGGCATTGGGGGCCGGCTGCGCGCCCAGCAGCTGCATGCGCGTTTCATAGGCCAGCACCTGTACGGCGGCCGCCAGGTTGAGCGAGCTGAACTCAGGATCGGACGGGATGTGCACCGCCGCATGGCAGAGCTGCAGTTCCTCGTTGGTCAGGCCGGTGCGCTCACGACCGAACACCAGCGCCACCTCGGCGCCCTCGCCCGCCTTGGCCACCGCGCGGGCGGCGGCATCGGCCGGCAGGTACTCCTCCAGCTGCACGCGGCGGGCACGCGCGGTGCAGCCCAGCACCAGGCGGCAATCGGCCACGGCCTCGGCCAGGGTGGCGACCACCGGGGCGTCCCCCAGCACATCTTCGGCCCCGGCCGAGCGGCGGAAGGCCTCCTCGTCCAGAGGCTTTTCGGGAGCGACCAGCACCAGGCGGGCCAGGCCCATGGTCTTCAGGGCACGGGCGGCGGCCCCCATGTTGCCGGGATGCTGGGTACCGACCAGGACGAATCGGAGGCGGGTGGCGGCGGGAAACTGGGACATGAACAGGGAAAAGGTCGAGCTGGACGATGACCAATGGTAAACTGTGCGGCCGGCCACTGCGCCGGACCCGCTCTTTTCCCCCGCCAGTCCATCTCTTCTGCCTTTCCGGGAGCCCACGCCATGCAGAAACCCGCCGTCACCGTCATGGTCAAGGCCGCCCGCCTCGCCGGCAACGTCCTGTTGCGCAACATCAACAAGCTCGAGGCACTGAACGTGGTGCAGAAGGGCCGGATGGACTACGCCAGCGAAGTGGATGCGGACGCGGAAAAGGTCATCGTCAAGGAACTCAAGCGCGCTTACCCGGACTACGGCATCTTCGGTGAAGAAGGTGGCGTGCAGGGCGAGCGTCGCCAGATGTGGGTCATCGACCCGCTGGACGGCACCAGCAACTACCTGCGTGGCGTGCCGCACTACTGCGTGTCGATCGCGCTGGTCGAGAACGGCGAGCCGACCGACGCGGTCATCTTCGACCCGCTGCGCAATGAACTGTTCACCGCCAGCCGTGGTGCCGGCGCCGTGCTGAACGACCGCCGCATCCGCGTGGCCGACCGCAAGGATCTGGAAGGCACGATGATCCACACCGGTTTCGCCCCGCGCGAGCGCAGCCGCGCCAGCGCCCAGCTGAAGGCGGTCGACGCCCTGCTGGTGCACGGCGAGGACATCCGCCGCACCGGTTCGGCCGCATTGGACCTGGCCTACGTGGCCTGCGGCCGCGCCGACGCCTACTTCGAAGCCGGTGTGAAGGCGTGGGACATCGCCGCCGGCCTGCTGCTGGTCCGCGAGGCGGGCGGCAAGGTCTGTGACTTCAAGGGCGCGACCCTGGGCCGCATGGACAACCGTGGCCCGGAGACCCACCAGATCGTAGCCGGCAACCTGAAGGTGGCCGAGTCGCTGCAGAAGGTGCTGGTGAACACCGGCTACGCCGCCGAGTTCGACGCGAAGTTCTGAGGTTTCGCGTAAAGCGGTTCATGGAGACGGCGCCTGCGAAGGTGCCGTTTTCGTTTGTGCGCACGGAGAGTCGTTTCCGCGACCGCGGAGGGGTGTCACTTTCTTTGCGCGCAAAGAAAGTGACACCCCTCCGCGGTCGCGGAAATGATCCTAGGCATCGCCTGGCGCCACCAATGCGTGCGCGCGCAAAACAAAAACGCCCGGCGCGGGGCCAGGCGTTCCTGCACTACCGTGGAAGCACGGAGGCTTACGCCACCGTCGAGGCGCGCAGCGCGGCGATGCGCTCTTCCAGCGGCGGGTGGCTCATGAACAGCTTCTTGGCCGTCGAACCGGCAATACCGAACGCGGCGATCTGGGTCGGCAGCGTGCTCTGGCCGTGGTTGAGCTGCAGGCGCTCCAGCGCGGCGATCATCTTCTGGCGGCCAGCCAGCGAGGCACCGCCTGCATCGGCGCGGAACTCGCGGTGGCGCGAGAACCACATGGCAATCATCGTCGCGAACAGGCCAAACACCATCTCCAGCACGAACACGATGATGTAGTAGGCGAAGCCACGGCCACCGCCTTCGCGGTTGCCCGACAGCGCGCTGTCGATGATGCCGCCGACCACGCGGGCCAGCACGATCACGAAGGTGTTCAGCACGCCCTGCAGCAGCGCCATGGTGATCATGTCACCGTTGGCGACGTGGGCAATCTCGTGGCCCAGCACCGCTTCGGCCTCGTCCTCGCTCATGTTGTGCAGCAGGCCGGTGGACACCGCCACCAGCGCGTTGTTGCGGTTGGCGCCGGTGGCGAAGGCATTGATCTCCGGGCCCTCGTACACCGCTACTTCGGGCATGCCGATACCGGCCGCCTTGGCCTGGCGCTCGACGGTGGCCAGCAGCCAGCGTTCGGTCGGGTTGCGCGGCTCGGTGATCACCACCGCACCGGTGGAGCGCTTGGCCATCCACTTGGACAGCAGCAGCGAGATGAAGGAGCCACCGAAACCGAAGATGCCGGCCATGATCAGCAGACCGCTCATCTTGCTCGGGTCGGTTCCCGCCAGCGACATCACGATGCTGGCGAGGATCAGGACCGCGAAGTTGGTCGCCAGGAACAGGGCAATGCGGGTAAACATGGGAAAATCCGGCTCGGAAGGGGTCGATACCGGTCAATTTGCGGCGTGGTCAGCTTGAATTCAAGCGCCAACCTGACCGACGATTCAGCCAGCATGACCTCCCCCATTCCCTGCGGCCGTTTCGCGCCCTCGCCGACCGGCCTGCTCCATCCCGGATCCCTGCTCGCCGCCTTCGGCAGTTGGCTGCTGGCCCGCCACCATGGCGGCCTGTGGCGGCTGCGCATCGAAGACGTCGATCCGCCGCGCACCGTGCCCGGTGCCGCCACATCACAGCTGCAGGCGCTGGCCTCGTTCGGCCTCGCCCACGACGGCCCGATCCTCTGGCAGAGCACCCGCGGCGAGGCCTACCAGGCCGCACTGGACGTGCTGCTGGCCAGCGATCTGGCCTTCATCTGCCACTGCAGCCGCAGCGAGTTGGCCGCCAACGGCGGCATCCATCACCGCTGCGTTGCGCGGCAACGGCGACCGGACCCTGCCGTCCGCTTCCGCGTGCCGCCGGGCAGCATCGTGCACTTCGACGATGGCCTGCGCGGCCCGCAGCAGCAGGACGTGCATGCCGAGGTTGGCGACTTCGTGTTGCGCCGTGCAGATGGCTGCTGGGCCTACCAGTTGGCCGTGGTGGTCGATGACGCCGAACAGGGCGTGACCGAAGTGGCGCGCGGCGCCGACCTGCTCGATTCCACCGCGCGGCAGATCCTGCTGCAGCAGGCGCTGGGCCTGGCCGTGCCACGCTACTGGCACCTGCCGCTGCTGCTCGATGCCCCGGGGCACAAACTGTCCAAGTCGCTGGCGTCGCTGCCGGTGGACAGCACGCGGCCGGTGCCGGTATTGCGCGCGCTCTGGCAGCTGCTGGGCCAGGCGCCTGCCGCACTGGACGGCGCCGATGAGCGGGATGCGCTGCTGGAGGCTGCGCAACGGGCGTTCGACCCGGCGCGGCTGCCGCGGACCGACGTCCTGTTGCCGGCCGGCGCACTTTCCGCGCCGATGTTGCAGAATCCCCCTTCCCCCACCTGATTCCGGACAGCATTCCATGACATCTCGCGTCGCACTGGTCACCGGCGGAACCGGCGGCATCGGTACCGCCATCTGCCAACGCCTGGCCGACCAGGGCCACCGGGTCGCCACCAATTACCGCGACGAGGACAAGGCCCGCGCATGGCAGCAGGCGATGACCGAGCGCGGCTACAGCGTGTCGATCTTCCCGGGCGATGTCTCCGATCCAGGCAGCGCCGAGGCGCTGGTGCGTGCGGTCGAGGCCGAGCTGGGCCCGGTCGAGATCCTGGTCAACAACGCCGGCATCACCCGTGACACCACCTTCCACCGCATGCGCGCGGACCAGTGGCACGATGTGATCAACACCAATCTCAACTCGGTGTTCAACGTCACCCGGCCGGTCATCGAAGGCATGCGCCGCCGCGGCTGGGGCCGGGTCATCCAGATCAGCTCGATCAACGGCCTGAAGGGCCAGTACGGCCAGGCCAACTATGCTGCGGCCAAGGCCGGCATGCACGGCTTCACCATCTCGCTGGCCCGCGAGAACGCCGGCTTCGGCATCACGGTCAACACCATTTCGCCCGGCTACGTCGCCACCGACATGGTGATGGCGGTTCCGGAGGACGTGCGCGCCAAGATCATCGCCGACATTCCCACCGGGCGCCTCGGCAAGCCGGAAGAAATCGCCTATGGCGTGTCTTTCCTGGTGGCCGAGGAAGCCTCGTGGATCACCGGCAGCAACCTGGACATCAACGGCGGCCACCACATGGGCTGGTGAGCCGCGCAGGGGGCGCCGCGGCATGCACCGGCGGCCCCTGCCGATGGTCATGCTGCGCAGCACGCAAACCCTTGTTGCGCAACATGATCGCCCCTGAAAGCCAAGCCTGGCGGGGGCTGGGGCGGTTGCAACCGCTGCTGCACTGCGCCATGCTGCGCGTCTACTGTGACGAGTACCGCTTCATGGCTGCGACCCGCATCATCAAGAAGTATCCGAACCGCCGTCTCTACGACACCGAGATCTCCAGCTACATCACCATCGAGGACGTGCGCCAGCTGATCCTGGACGGTGAAGACTTCGAAGTCCGCGACGCCAAGAGCGGCGACGACCTCACGCGATCGGTCCTGCTGCAGATCATCGCCGACCAGGAACAGGACGGCGAACCGATGCTGTCCACGCAGCTGCTGAGCCAGCTGATCCGCTTCTACGGCGATTCCCTGCAGGGCTTCATGGGCAACTACCTGGAGCGCAGCATGCAGGTCTTCCTCGACCAGCAGCAACAGTTCCGCCAGCAGATGGGCAACCTGCTGGGCCAGACCCCGTGGGCGATGATGAACCAGCTGACCGAGCGCAACCTGGAGCTGTGGCAGGAATTCCAGCGCAGCATGGGCAGCGGCTTCGGTGGCCCGCGCCCGGGCGGCACCGGCACGGGCACGGGCACCGGCAACAAGCCGAACGAACCGGGCACCGGCACCGGCAGCAAGACCCGCCGCTGAGCCGCTTCACAGGCTGACACGAAAACGGCGCGCCCCTGGCGCGCCGTTTCTGTCTGGATCGCGCCAACGATACGTCAGCGTTTCGCCTTGCACGCCGAGCACACGCGCTCGACCTTGTACCCTTTCGCCTTCAGTTTCTCGACCACGCCATCACTGCCCAGCAGGTGCAGCGTGCCGACCACCACCAGCGTACCGCCCTGCCCGGCCTGCAGGTACGGCTGCAGCTTCGGCACCCAGGCATCGTTGCGCCCGGTGTTGATGCGCTGGTACAGCTGCGGGTACTGCTGGCGCATCTCTGCCGCCATCTTGGTCCACAGCAGGCGATCATCACCGCGGCGCCACGCATCATGCAGCAGCCGCGCCTGCTCATCGGCCTTGCCGGCCTGGTCCAGTGCTTCGGCCAGCATCTGCCGCTGTTCCTGCAGCGTCATTCCGTCAAGCATGCCGATCTGGGTATCAATGTCCTCCAGTCCCGCCGTCTTGCGGCCGGTCTTCTGCGCGCGCTCCATGAAGTGGCGGTCCAGGCCCAGCGCCGGGTCCAGGCCGAGCTTCTGCATCTGCCCGATCGAAATGCTCAGGCCGACGAACCAGGGCTTCATGCCCTGCATCTGCGCCAGCGGCAACTGGTTCTCGGCAGCAAAGGCCTGCAGCTTCTGCCAGGTGGCCGCATCCAGATCACGCTTCAGCTCGCTGCCATCGGTGCGGATCGCCGCCTGCACCATGCGGCTGGCCAGCTGGGGCGACTGCATGTCTTCCGGCGACAGTTCGAACACTACCCGCTGTGAGGCCTCGAACGCCTGTTCGACATCGGGCGACAGCGGGTAGTCCTGCGGCTTCAGCAGGTGGAAGGAACCGAGCAGGTAGAGGCGTGAGTCGCCTGGGCCAGTCACTTTCCACAGCAACGGCACCGGCGGCCTGGCCGCCGCTGCGCCAGCGGTGTCGGCTTGCAGGGTACGTGCTGCAACCAGCGGTGCCAGCGCACAGGCCGCCAACAGAACGGCGGCACACAACAGTGATCTGATCGGCATCTCAGCCTTCTCCTTCAGGCAGGTGGTAGACCTTCTCGCCCGCTTCCACGCGCAGGTCCAGCCGGTTTTCAGGCGGCGCCAACGGGCAGGTTGCATAGGCGGTGAACGCACACGGTGGGTTGTAGGCATGGTTGAAATCGATGCGCACCGTACCATCGGCGCCTGGCGCATCGGTGTCCAGGTAACGCCCAGCCGGATAGCTGCCGCGACCGCTGGTGCGGTCGGCGAAGATCAGGAACAGCGGCTGCCCGGGTGCACCTATCGCCTCCAGCCGCCAGTTGCGGCCATCACGCTGGAACTCGACCGCGCCCGCGTTCGGCATCTCGGTGGTCAAGCCAGTGATATCGACGATCGGCAGGGTCTTGCCTGGCGGGTGCGCGATGAAGCGCGCCTGCACCTGCCAGTCAGGACCGCCCGGCCAGTACTCCAGGCCGGCGAACCCACGGCGTGCAGGCGCATCGGCGTGCTTGACCCGCAGCGCATCGCGCGGACCGCGACGGATGATGCTGAGCTGGCCTTTGCCACCATCGAAGGCCAGCAGCGTCGGCTGCGGATCCTTGTCGGTGTCGATGCGGATGCGGCCGCGGACCGGTTTGCCCCCATGGCTGACGTCCGTACCGGCTTCGGGAGTGAACCACCATTGGCTGCCTTCGCGGCGCAGCAGGCCCAGCTTGTCCGGCCCCACCGCCAGGCGGATGCCATTGGTCGCGCCACTGCCGACAAAGTGCGATCTGTTCTGCAGCCAGTGCAGGCCGACCAGCGCTGTCCAACCGTCCGGGCGGGTCAGGTCCTGATAGCGTGCCACCCGCCACTGCTGCTGCCCGGCGGCATAGGACGGATCCTCCGCGGCCGAAGCCGGTGCCGGCGGCGGCGCGGGGCTGCAGGCGGCCAACACCATGGCGACCAGCAGGCCGCCCATTCCCCGATAACGCATCGATGCTCCCCTCAACGTCCGCGCAGGAACCAGCGGTCGATCTCCGCCAGCGAAAAACGGGCCCAGGTCGGCCGGCCGTGGTTGCATTGGCCGGACCGCTCGGTGATCTCCATGTCGCGCAGCAGCGCGTTCATCTCCGGCACGGTCAGGCGACGGTTGGCACGCACCGCGCCGTGGCAGGCCATGGTCGACAGCAGCTCGTCGCGCGCGCTGGCCACGCGGCGGCTCTGGCCGTGCTCGCGCAGGTCGGTCAGCACGTCGCGCAGCAGGCCTTCCGGTTCGGCATGCGCCAGCAGTGCCGGTATGCTGCGCACGTGCAGTGAACCGGGGCCGGCACGGGTCACTTCGAAGCCGAGTGCGGCCAGCGTGTCGGCTTCGCTTTCGGCGGTATCGGCCTCGCGCTCGCCCACCGCCAGCGTGATCGGCACCAGCAACGGCTGCGACTGCAGGCCGATGCCATCGTGCGCGTTCTTCAGGCGCTCGTAGCCGATGCGTTCGTGTGCGGCATGCATGTCGACCACGATCAGGCCTTCGGCGTTCTCGGCCAGGATGTAGATGCCGTGCAGCTGCGCGATCGCATAGCCCAGCGGCGGCACTCCGGCATCGGCACTGGTGACCGGCAGTCCGTTCTCGGTCGGCATCGGCGGCAGCGCCGCCCCGGGCTCGGCACCGGCCGGCGTGGCATACAGCGCGGCGTAGGCCGCCGGAGCATCAGCAACCTGCAGCCCAAGGGGCTGCTGCGGGCGCCAGCCGGAAAAGCCACCGCCGCCTGCGCCCGAGCCGGCACCGGGCGCAGGCCCACGCACCAGCCCGAAACCCGATGCGCCCGCGCTCGATGCCATCGATGCAGCAGCGGCGTCCACCGGATGCACCGGACCCGCACCGATCTCCTGCGCCGACATGCCCGCGCGGGTATCAGCCAACGCGTCCTTCAGCGTGCGATAGACGAAGTCATGCACCAGCCGCGAATCACGAAAGCGCACCTCGTGCTTGGCCGGGTGCACGTTGACATCAACACGGGTCGGGTCCAGTTCGAGGAACAGCACATAGGCCGGCTGCCGACCGTGGTACAGCACATCGCCGTACGCCATCTTCACCGCGTGGGCGACGCTGCGATCGCGCACCGAACGGCCGTTGACGTACAGGTACTGCTGGTCGGCGCTGGCACGCGAGTAATGCGGCTGCGCGATCCAGCCATGCAGGCGCAGGCCGGCGCCACTGTGATCCACGCGCACGGCCTGGTTGGCGAAATCCTCGCCCAGCGTTTCTGCCAATCGCGTATCGGAATACAGATCGCCCGGCTTGTAACGGCGCGAGGCCTTGCCGTTGTGGGACACGCGCAGTTCGACGTCCGGCCGCGCCAGGGCCAGCGAGCGCAGCCATTCTTCGATATGGCCCAGCTCGGTGCGCTCGGCGCGCAGGAACTTGCGCCGCGCCGGTACGTTGTAAAACAGCTCGCGCACTTCCACCGTGGTACCCGGCGCATGCGCGCGCGGCGTCACCTCACCGATCTTCCCGCCTTCGATCTGCAGCGCGGAACCATGCTCGTCATGTGCGCGACGCGAGGCCAGGGTGAAGCGACTGACCGAGGCGATCGACGGCAGCGCTTCGCCACGGAAACCGAGCGTGGCCACCGATTCAAGATCGTCCAGATCGGCGATCTTGCTGGTCGCGTGGCGCGATACCGCCAGCGGCAGCTGCTCCGGCGCGATGCCACTGCCGTTGTCGCGGATGCGGATCAGGCGTACACCGCCCTCTTCAAGATCGATATCTACGCGGCTGGCACCGGCGTCGATCGCGTTCTCGACCAGCTCCTTGACCACCGAAGCGGGACGCTCGACCACTTCGCCAGCGGCGATCTGGTTGATCAGGATCTCCGGCAAGGGCCGGATCGGGCGCGGACCGGGCGCGCTCATGGGAGATGATGGGCAGCAGACTTCATGGGTCGATGATAGCGGAGCGCCCGTGGGTAGAGTCGACTGTCAGTCGACTGCTCTCCGCCCGGGCGCCGAAAAGCCCCGCGCTGCGCACGTAGTCAACCAACAGTCGACTCTACCGCGCTCTACAGGAAGCGGATTACTTGCTGCCGCCGGCCATGGTGGCTGCGGCGTCGATCTCCGCCTGGGCACGGGCCGCGTACAGCGTGCCCGGCGGTGGCTGGCGGCTGAAGAAGGTGTGCACGCCATCGAGCACGGCACCGGCGATCTTGCGCTGGTAGGCCGGGTCGGTCAGGCGACGCTCTTCATCCGGGTTGGAGATGAACGCGGTTTCCACCAGCATCGCCGGCATGTCCGACGTACGCAGCACCGCGAAGTTGGCGCGCTCGATGTTCGGCTTGTGGTTGTTGCCGATCCGCTTAAGGCCGCCCAGCACGTGGCCGGCGGCGTCTTCGGACGCCTTCATGTAGCCGCTCTGCGCCAGGTCCAGCAGCACATTGGCAAGCGTGCCCTCGGTCTGCTGCAGGCGAACGCCACCGACCAGATCGGCCGCGTTTTCCTTGTCTGCCAGCCAACGGGCGCGCTGCGAAGAGGCACCCTTGGTCGACAGCACGTACACCGACGAACCGGTGGCCGAACGGTTCTCGGCCGCGTCGGCATGGATGGAAATGAAGATGTCGGCCTTGTTCGCACGCGCCTTCTGCGCGCGCATCGGCAGCGGAATGAACACGTCACTGTCGCGGGTCAGGTAGGCCTTCAGGCCCGGCGTCGCATTGACCTGACGGGCCAGTTCCCGCGCCACCGCCAAAGTGACATCCTTCTCACGCTTGCCGGTCGGGCCGATCGCGCCCGGATCCTGGCCTCCGTGACCGGGATCGATGGCCACCACCAGATGGCGCATGCCGGCCTGCATGCGGATGCGGGAGGCATCACTGGGCATGGCCGGGCGCGGCGGTTCCACCGGCGTCGGTGCCGGCGCAGGCACCGTGGCCGGCGGCGTGGTCACCACCGCTGCGGTGCGCTGCCCAGCGAGGATCGCGGCCGGCGAGGAAGAAGGCGAACTGCTGGCCACGGTACCCGCCGCCGCGACCTGGGCCGGCGCGGTGGATGGCGCCGGGGTAGGCGTGGCCGGCGCGGCGGCGGTGGCACTGGCCTGCTGCCGCACCTGGGCAGTCAGCAGCGCCGTGGCACGCGCGGCATCGGTACGCGCCTGCGCGCTCTCCGCCGGCGTCGGCGTCGGTGCGGGCGTGTTGGCCGGCGCCTGCGGCGGCACCGCTGGCGTCGCTGCCGGACGGCTGGCGGCCACGGCCGGGCCATCGCCCGGCCATTCGATCACCAGCTTGGATTCATTGCCCTCGCGCTGCATCTGTGGGCGGAACGGCGCCACCGATTCAGCAAGGTCGAAAACGACACGGAAGGTACCCGGCACCGGCTGTCCGGTGCGCACCGCGGTGACCACGCCCTGCGCCGCTGGCATTTTCAGGTTGCGTACGGCGCTGGAGTCCGGGAAATCGACCACCAGGCGGTTCGGTCCGGCCAACGACATCGTCTTGTAACCGCCACTGCCCACCAGCGAGATCTCGGCACGGGTGCCGGTGGCACCGGTATTCAGCAGGACCTGGCGAATTTCACCGGCCCACGCGCTGACGCTCGCCAGACCCAGTCCGACGGCGGCACAGATGGCGATGAGACGGTTCCCCGGGCGCATGGCTCAGGATTCAATCACCGCGCTGAACGGAATGCAACACCTTTTTCCTTAATAATCCGTAACCTGCCGGTGTTTGTTCTCGTCAGCCGACAGATATGGCCTGCAAGTCGCCTCCTTGGGGAAGCCGTTTCAGCCATTCATGCCCCGCGTCGCTGGCGCCAGTGAGACGAACGCGACGCCCTTGTCCCTCGATCTCCAGCGCCACCACCAGGTCGGTTGGCGGCAGCGCACCGGCACCGCGTTCCGGCCATTCAACCAGCCACAGTACCGCGCTGCCCTCGTCCAGCCCGAGGAAATCGAGTTCGCCGGCCTGCCCGATCCGGTACAGATCCAGATGCCAGGCCTCGCCACCGCCGGCCAGCGGATAGCGCTCGACCAGGGTGTAGGTCGGGCTGCGGATGGCGCCCTGGACACCCAGCGCGCGCAGCAGTGCGCGGGCCGTGGTGGATTTGCCGGCCCCCAGGTCGCCGCGCAATTCGACCAGCGCCTGCGGCGGCCGCGTGGCCGCCAGCCATTGCCCGAGCAGTTCAGTGGCATCGCTGTCGGCAAGGAAGAAATCGATCATCGGGAAAGTTCCGGGTTGGCCAGTCGCCGCAACGGCGACAGCAGATCAGTAGGAAGCAGGCCGCGCGCGCCATCGGCGGCCGCGGCGTCGCCCGCGAGCCCATGCAGCAGCGCACCGGCCGCGGCGGCGTCGAAGGCGGCCAGGCCCTGCGCGCGCAGGCTGGCGATGATGCCGGTGAGCAGATCGCCCATGCCTCCCACGGCCATGCCGGGATTGCCTGCAGCGATCAGCCGTGGCGCCTGCCCGGGCGCCGTCACGATGCTGCCTGCGCCCTTCAACACCACCACGGCGTGGAAGCGTTCGGCCAACGCCTGCGCACAACGGTAGCGATCGGCCTGGATGTCAGCGGTACTGCAGCCGAGCAGGCGCGCGGCCTCGCCCGGATGTGGCGTAAGGATGGCGTCCGGCAGCGCGCGCGGATCCTGCGCCAGCAGATTCAGTGCATCGGCATCAACCACCAGCGGCTTGTCGCTGTCCAGCACCTGCGCAAACAGCGCGCGTGCCCATTCGTCCTGGCCCAGGCCGGGGCCGATCGCCACCACCCTGGCCTTGTCCAGCAGCGCCGGCAGCACATCGCCGTCTTCCAGTGCATGGGTCATCGCCTCGGGCAGCCGAGCCAGCAGTGGACCGACGTGGTCGCGGCGGGTGCCCAGGCTCAGCAATCCGGCGCCGGCACGCAGCGCGGCCTCGGCCGCCATGGCGCTGGCACCGCCGCTGCCATGGTTGCCGCCGACGCACAGCACGTGCCCGGATTCGCCCTTGTGGCTGTTGGCGCGGCGCGGCGGCAGCAGTGCCGGCAAGCGCGCCTGGGTCCAGTGCTCCACGGCAGGTGACACGCCCTGCCATGCGGCCGCGGGCAGCTGCAGCGGCGCCAGCGCCTTCTGGCCACAGTGATCCAGCGCATCGCCGGTATACAGCCCGCGATGCGGCACGATGAACTGCAGGGTCAAAGCAGCCTTCACCGCTTCGCCCGGTACGGCGCCCCGATCGGCATCGACGCCACTGGGGACGTCCAGCGCCAGAACCGGTGCCGCCTGCGCGTTGAGGGCGACGATCAGCGCCTGCGCCACACCTTCCGGCACGCGATCGAAGCCCAGACCGAACAGGGCATCGACCCAGATATCGGCCTCGGGCAGCACGCCGTCGAAATCGGTGAGGGTGCCGCCACCGGACTTGAATTCCGATGCGGCACGCTGCGCCAGCGACGTCGCCGGTGGCTTGCCCGGCAAGGCGATCACCGTCACCGTACGCCCGGCCTGTCGTGCATGGCGGGCCAGCACCAGGCCATCGCCGCCGTTGTTTCCTGCGCCAACCACCACGCCGATCCGCTGCGCTTGTGGCCAATGCTGCAGCAGGCACTGCCAGGCGGCGTGGCCGGCCTGCGCCATCAGGCTCCAGCCGCCCTCGGCAGCCAGTGCCGAGGCCTGCGCATCAAGCGCACGCGCGGCAGCGGAATCGAACAGAGCGGCAAGGTTGGCCATGCGGGGATTTTATACTGGTGCATATGTCTCCCGCCCCCGCCCCTGTCGATCCGGCCCAGGCCGTACAGCGCATCCGCGAACTGGCGCGTGCGCATGGCTTCCAGCGCTGCGGCATCGCCGGCATCGAGCTGGGCGAGGACGAGGCGCACCTGGCCGACTGGCTGGGCCAAGGCCTGTACGGCACGATGGACTGGATGGCGCGCCACGGCACCCTGCGCGCGCGCCCGGCCGAGCTGCTGCCCGGCACGGTGCGGGTGATCTCGGTAGGCATGGACTACAGCCACAAGGACGACACCGAAGCCTGGGCAACCCTGGCCGACCCGGGCCGCGCCTACGTGGCCCGTTACGCCTTGGGCCGCGACTACCACAAGCTGATGCGCAACCGCCTGCAGAAGCTGGCCACGCAGATCAACGATGAAGTGGCACCGCTGGGCTACCGGGTATTCGTCGATTCGGCGCCGGTGCTGGAGCGCGCACTGGCGCGCAACGCGGGGCTGGGCTGGATCGGCAAGCACACCTGCCTGATCGACCGCAACGGCGGTTCCTGGTTCTTCATCGGCGAGATCTACATCGATATCCCGCTGCCGATCGATGCGCCGGCTACGGCACACTGCGGCACCTGCACGCGCTGCATCGATGTCTGCCCTACCCGCGCGATCACCGGCCCGCAGCGGCTGGACGCGCGGCGCTGTATTTCCTACCTGACCATCGAGCACGACGGTGCCATCCCCGAAGACATGCGGCCGTTGATCGGCAACCGCATCTACGGCTGTGACGACTGCCAGCTGGTCTGCCCCTGGAACAAGTTCGCCAAGCGTACCGACGAAGCCGATTTCCGCGCGCGCAACAACCTCGATACCGCGCGCCTGGACCAGCTGTTCGCCTGGGACGAAGCCGAGTTCCTGCGCCGCACCGAAGGCAGCCCGATCCGGCGCAGCGGCCATGAGCGCTGGCTGCGCAACATCGCCGTGGCGCTGGGCAATGCGCCGTCCTCGGCCGAAGCGCTGGCTGCCCTGCAGACCCGCATCGACGATCCCTCGCCGCTGGTGCGTGAACACGTGCAGTGGGCACTGGGCCAGCACACGGTGCGCTGACGTGCGATCCTGAGCCCCCGTTCCGCCCGCAGGACGCCGTTCCCATGCAGCCACGCAACAACGACATCCTCACCCCCAGCCAGCTCAACACCCTGGCCCGCGACCTGCTGGAAGGCAGCTTCCCGGCGATCTGGGTCGAGGCCGAACTGGGCAGCGTGGCGCGTCCCGCCTCCGGGCATCTGTATTTCACCCTGAAGGACGCACGTGCGCAGCTGCGCGCGGCGATGTTCCGGATGAAGGCGCAATACCTGAAGTTCGTGCCGCGCGAAGGCATGCGCGTGCTGGTGCGCGGCAAGGTGACCCTGTACGACGCCCGTGGCGAGTACCAGATGGTGCTGGACCACATGGAGGAAGCCGGCGAAGGCGCACTGCGCCGCGCCTTCGAGGAGTTGAAGGCACGGCTGGAGGCCGAAGGCCTGTTCGACCCGGCACGCAAGCGGCCGCTGCCGGCGCACGTGCAGCGCCTTGCGGTGATCACCTCCCCCACCGGCGCCGCTGTGCGCGACGTGCTGAGCGTGCTCGGCCGCCGCTTCCCGCTGCTGGAAGTGGACCTGCTGCCGACCCTGGTGCAGGGCAGCAGCGCCGCTGCACAGATCACCCGCCTGCTGCAGGCCGCCGATGCCAGTGGCCGCTACGACGTGATCCTGCTGACCCGTGGCGGCGGTTCACTGGAAGACCTGTGGGCCTTCAACGATGAAGCACTGGCCCGTGCGATCGCCGCCAGCCGCACCCCGGTAGTGTCGGCGGTGGGCCATGAAACCGACTTCAGCCTGAGCGACTTCGCCGCCGACCTGCGTGCACCGACGCCATCGGTGGCAGCCGAGCTGCTGGTACCGGACCAGCGCGAACTGGCCCTGCGCCTGCGGCGCACCGCGGCACGCATGGCGCAGCTGCAGCGGCACACGATGCAGCAGGCGATGCAACGTGCTGACCGTGCCCTGCTGCGCCTGAACGCGCAGAGCCCGCAGGCGCGACTGGACCTGTTGCGCCGCCGCCAGCTCGATCTGGGCCGGCGCCTGCATGCCGCGTTCAACCAGCAGCAGGAGCGCCGTGCTGCGCGCCTTCGCCATGCAGCGGCGGTCCTGCGCGGGCACCACCCACAGCGCCAGCTCGACACGATGCAACGCCGCCTGGCCGCCCTGCGCGGACGACCGCAGGCAGCGATGCAGCGTCTGCTGGAACGCGATGCGCTGCGCCTGCGCGGGCTGGCGCGTTCGCTGGAAGCGGTCAGCCCGCTGGCGACTGTAGCGCGCGGCTACAGCATCCTGACCCGCAGTGACGATGGCACGCTGGTGCGCCAGGTCGATCAGGTGCAGCCCGGCGACGCATTGCAGGCGCGCGTGGGCGACGGCGTGATCGACGTGCAGGTCAAGTAAAGGGGTTCGGCAGGGCTGCGCCCTGCACCTGCAGAGGCAAATGCAACAGCCGAAGCAACAGCGAAAGCGGCTCTGGATTGCTGATAGCTTGGCGGGGTGGTGTGGCTGTGCAGGACACGCCGTAAACCATCCCTGGGGGCTCGATGGCGCCATCCATGGCGCCAACGGTCCTGCACAGCCACACCGCCCCACCCTCGACAGTGTCCCGATGACGGTCGGTAGATCCACGCCATGCGTGGATGAATCTCTTTCAGACATCGAATCAATTCGGGGTCAGATCCGTTTTCCTGCGGAAAACGGATCTGACCCCAAGCGCCATTCCGGCAGATCGCGGACATCTGTCGAAGGCGGGGTGGGTCCGGTTGCGGGGGCGTGAGCCGCATGGATGCGGCGACCGAGCTTACATGGACGTACTTGCAGCGGCCCCCGCAACCGGCCCCCCCCCCCCCGCCATCCCACGGAATGCACGCTGTTGCTGTTGCTGTTGCTTCGGCAGGTGCAGGGCTGCAAGCCCTGCCGACCAACCCCCTACTTTGCCTGCTCGCAGAACTTCTGCCGGTACTCGAGCGCCTTCGGCATCAACGCCTGCAGGTTCTGGATACGGGTACCCGGGTTCGGGTGAGTCGACGCGAACTCCGGCGGTGACTGGCCACCACTGGCCTGGCCCATGCGCTGCCACAGCGGCACCGCCTCGCGCGGGTCGAAGCACGCCGCCGCAGCCAGCATCAGTCCCACTTCATCGGCCTGCGTCTCGTGGCTGCGCGCATAGGGCAGCAGATACCCGTAGCCCATCGCCGACATCATCATCTGTTGCTGCTGCGCATCCATGCCGCTGGCGGCGCCGGCCATCTGCCCGATCTGGGTCAGCTTCTGCTGCGCCATCCGCTGCGCACCGTGGCGCAGCAGCGCATGGGCAATCTCGTGGCCCATCACCACCGCCATCGCGTCGCGCGTGCGCGCCACCGGCACCAGGCCGGTATAGACCGCCATCTTGCCACCAGGCAGGCAGAATGCGTTGGCCTGTTCAGATGGGATCACGTTGACTTCCCACTGGAAATCACGCGCGAAATGCGCCGGCTGAACGCCGTGCTCCTGCGCCAGTGCAGTCTCCACCACATCAACCTTGGCAATCAGGCGCTGGGCGATGTCGCGCACATCGCGGGCGATCGGCGCGTTGGAGTCCATCGGCGGCTCCTCCGAGAGGATCTGCTGGTAGGCCTGCAGGCCCAAGGCGGTCTCCTGGCGGGCGTCCAGGCTGCTGTCAATCATCACCTTCTCGCCGGTGTAGGGGTCCACCGTGCGATTGGAAAACCAGTAGAAGAGCGCATAGCCGGCGGCCAGCAGCAGCACCCACCAGCGGATGTTGCCAAACAGGCCGCGACGCTGCGGGCCTTGGGGCGAGCGGGAAAAGGGATCATTGCGCATCAGGGGTCGTCCAGCAGGCCCCGCCGGCCGGCGGGCACGGCGCAATCTTAGTGCGCGGGCGCCAGCAGCGGGTGAAGCCCGGCGCCGCTCAGATGCCCCGCACCAGGCGGAAACCGATGCGCGCGCTGGTGGTGTCCGAATCCTGCGACTGCCGCCACGCCGCACGGGTCTGCTCCGGCGCGTTGGCCCAGTTGCCCCCGCGGATCACCCGTGCGCGACAGCCCGGGTTGAACCAGGCCGCGCCATCGGAGGGCGCGCGCCGGTAGCTGGCATGCCAGCAATCGGCCACCCACTCGCTGAGATTGCCCGCCATGTCGTGCAGGCCGAAGGCATTGGCCTGGAAACTGGCCACCGGCGCGGGCCCCCACCAGCCATCGCCATAGCCGATGAAGGCGTTGTGCCAGTGCCGTCCCGATGGCGAGACATCCTTGCTGCCAGTGAAGTTGCCAGCACCGGGCGGCGGCGTGCCGGCGGCGCCCCACGGATAGCGGCCACTGCTGCCGGCGCGCAGCGCGTATTCGAACTCGGCCTCGCTGGGCAACCGGTAGCTGCGCCCGGTCTGCTCGGACAACCACGCCGCATAGTTTTCGGCATCGCGGATACTGACATGCATCACCGGCGAATTGGCCATCGCGAGGCCACCGTCGTAGTCCGAACGCCAGTCCACGCCGCTGCGGCGGATGAAGTTGCCGCTGCGTTCGTCATAGACCACCGAATGGCCGCGACGGGTCGCACGCGGGCGCGCATTGGTCGCCTTCACGTAGCGCTGGAAATCGCTGACCGTCACCTCGGTGATCGCCATCGCGAAGCCTCGATCAAAGCGTACATAATGCGATGGCCGCTCGGCATCGCTGGCGCCCGGCTCGGCATCACCGGCCCCCATCTGGAAGCCGCCGTGCGGGACCACCACCATCTGCGGCCCGCGCCCGCCATCGCGCATGGCATCGCTGAATACCTGCCCCGGGCGGAAGCTGCCGTAGTGCGTGGCCAGGTCAATGCGCTCACGCAGCTGGGCCACCACCGGGTCTCCCGGCAGGGCGATGCGCAGGGCCTCGGCCAGCTTCTCGCGTGCCGGCTTCAGGCCCTGCGGCGTGGACAGGTCGCGCAGGCCGTCATCGCGCAGCTGCAGCAACACCGCCGCACGGATCTGCTCGATGCGCTCGAACGCGTCGGCAATGGTCGGCGATGAGTCGCGCACCTTGCTGGCTTCGGCCAACCAAGTGCCCGCGCTGGCGAAATCGCGCGCGCGTGCAGCATCTTCGGCGCGGCGGATCAGCCCGCTTTCGGCTGCGGCCAGTCCCTGCCGCGCGCGGCTGTTGTTCCCATCCAGTGCCAGTGCCTCGCGGAAGTTGCCAATAGCCCCGTCCCCGTCTTCGCCGATCCGGCCCGAGCGCAGGTCCTCTTCACCAGCGCGGTTGTAAGCCACCACCCGCTGGGCAAGCTCCACCCGTCCCTGCAGCGCGCGCACCTTCCCGTCCTTCGGCGCCAGCGTCAGCAGAACCAGCGCCTGGCGGCTGGCCTCGGCCAGCGCCTCGCGCTGCCTGAGCGGCCGCACCAGCAGCGCATCCGCCTGCTGCTGCAGCCGCTGGCGGGCACGCTGCAGGCCTTGGCGGGCCTGGCGGTCATCCGGATCCTCTTCCTGTACCGCCAGCCACAGTGGAATGGCGGCATCGGCATCCTCGTACAGCCGGCCCTCGTTGAAGGCCTGCCCGGCCGCGCGGCGCAACTGCGCCAGGCTTCGCCCCTGTCGGTCCACCCGCGGCGGCGTCCATTGCTGCACATCCTCGGCGGCATCCTCGCCGGCGATGGTCACGCTGCCCTGCCCGGCCTGTGGACGCTCGTCGCTGTCTGTGTTCGCAGACAGGCGCGTCCCTTCCCCGGCACTCGGGTCCACTGCCGTGGGGGGCGACGGCGTGCAGCCGGCCAGGGCCACGGCCACGGCGGTGCACAGCACGGACGACAGCGGAAAACGCAAGCAGGATCTCCTTCGGCAGGGACGCGCACCGACGTTAGGCTATTCTCCCCTGCCTGAGCAAACCCGAGTAGTAGGCCCTGACCCGTGGCAACCTGGATCACCACCCCCGCCGAGCTGGATGCGTACTTCCAGCAGCGTCCGGCCCGCATCGGCCTGGACACCGAATTCATCCGTGAACGCACCTTCTGGCCGCAGTTGGCTTTGGTGCAGATGGCGGTCGGGCAGGACATCCTGCTGATCGATCCGCTGATTCCCGGCATGACCGAGGCGCTGGCGCCCTGGCTGGCCGATGAATCGATCACCAAGGTGATGCACAGCGCCAGCGAAGACCTGGTCGCCTTCAAGTGGGCGTGCGGCGTGCTACCGCGGCCATTGTTCGATACCCAGATCGGTGCTGCGCTGGCTGGCATCGGCGGCGGCATGGGTTACCAGAAGCTGGTGGCGGAAATCACCGGCGTGGCGTTGGCCAAGGGCGAAACGCGCTCGGACTGGATGCGCCGTCCACTCTCGGAGTCGCAACTGCAATACGCCGCCGACGACGTCGAGCACCTGTTCGCGCTGCATGACGCCATTGATGCCAAGTTGCAGGCACTGGGCCGCCAGCAGTGGCTGCACGACGACGGCGAGCGCCTGCTGGCCAGCGTCGCCAATGACGAGGACCGCTGGCCGCATCTGGCGATGCGCTCAGCGCAGTTTCTCGATGCTCCCGCGCAGCGCCGCCTGCTGCGCCTGCTGCGCTGGCGTGATGTGCAGGCACGCAGCAGCGACCGCCCGCGCAGCTGGATCCTGGACAACGAACTGGCCGCCACGCTGGCACGCACGCCACCGGCCGATGCCGCCGCGCTGGCCACGCTGTTTGAACAGTTCCCGAAGGCACCGCGCAAGCTGGCAGGCGCGGTCTGGCAGGCACTATCCACGCCGCTGGCCGATGAGGCCGAGGCACCGCTGGCACTGCCCGCCAACGACAGCAACAAGCAGGTACTGAAGAGGCTGCAGGACGCCGTTGCCGAACGCAGCCGCGAGCTGGGCCTGCCGGATGGCGTGCTGGCCTCCCGCAAGCATCTGGAAAGCTATCTGGAACGCCGCAAATGGCCGGCCGCACTGGCGGGCTGGCGCCAGCAGGAACTGGAATCGCAGCTTCAGGCGCTGCTGCCCGCACGTTGATGGCACAAGGCGCCGGACCACGCCGGCGTCGTGCACCTCAAGCCTGCAGGGGCCGTGCTAGGGTTTGGCGGTACTGACAAGGAGACGTCGATGCAGACCCTCAAGATCGCGACCGCCTGCGCACTGCTGCTAACCACGTTGGGCCTGGCATGCTCTGGGCAGGCCGCACCGCTTTCCTATGCACAGGAAAAGGAGAACACAGCCAAGCTGGTGGACATCATTGACGGTGCCACCCGCGACGGTCTGGTTGCTGTGCTGGTGCCGGCCCCGTATGTCGTGCACAACGGCGGGCCAGGTGTCGGCTCCCCGGTCCCCGGCTTTCATCTGGGCAACCGCTCGACCGACCTACCCGGGTTCTCGACGCGGGTGTCCTTCCAGCACAAGGATATTCCCTCCCAAGGCTATGTGCAGCTGTTCAACACCAACGAACTGGAAACCGGCCCGCAGCGGACGGTGTTGATGGACGTGTTCGAGGTGCATCTGATTCCGCCGGGCACCTATCTGCTGAACGGTGCGGAAAACTACCGCCTGAACACCCGCGTGGCCAAGCTGAAGCCGCTGGGGACCACGGACGAAGTATCGAAGGACATCGGCGTCACCCGCCTGGCCGACGTCGATTACCGTTTCTATTCCTGGAAGAAGGTCTGGGTACCACCCGGCGTCCTGACCGATCAGCACTCCCAGCAGGTCTGCATCTCGGTGCATGTGGCCTCCGGCAACTGCGTGGCATGGGGCACCCAGAACTACGAAACCTCGCGCCCGACCGAAGGCTACTGGGATGACAGGATCGTCCCTGAAGACATCCCTGCCGTACGCATCCAGGCGGTCATCGCCAAGGCCCACGCGCCACTGGCCTTCACTGCCCGCGAAGGGCAGATCCTGCTCAGCCCCTTCATTGTTGCCGCCGACGGCGATATCGATTTCAACGCCAACGACTGCGCACCGGTCGACAAGCTGATGGGATGCGCCCTGCGCCGCTTCACGGTGCACTACCAACCCGCGCCGCTGGACGCTGCACGCAAGCACATCGCAATCACCTCGCGCGGCCTCAACGGCAAGCAGCGCAAGGTACTGGAGCGGATGGAGGCGATGCAGCTGCAGGTGCTGGGCCCCAGTGCGCCGTCCGATGCAGCGCTGGGCAAGGGCGTCAGCGCCACGCCTTGAGCACGGATGATGCCTGGCCAGCAACGAAAAACGGCGCTCGATGAGCGCCGTTTCCGGTACACGACGGGGTAAGGCTTACCAGTTCATGTTCAGCGAGACACCCACGGTGCGCGGTTCGTTGTAGACCGCCGCCATGTAGTTCTCGATCACACCCTTGAGGTTCTTCTCGTTGGTGATGTTGCGCGCGAACAGCGCAACTTCGTAGGCACCGTAGTTGCCCGAGTAGCCGATCTTCAGGCCACCTTCGAAGTCACCCTTGGAGTTGAACTCCTTGCTGTCGTACAGCACGAAGCTGGTGTAACCCTGCTTGTTCCAGTCGGTGGACACGAACATGGTGCCAGCGTCGCTGACCGGGAAGTCGTAGCGGGCAGCCAGGTTCACGTTGTACTTCGGTGCGTTCGGCAGCGGGTTGCCGTCGATCTGCGCGAAGGTGTTGGCGCCGACCTTGATGGTCGGGTCATTCACCGTGCACACCACCTGGCCGTTGAGGCCGCAGACCTGTGCGTAGACGCGCTTGTCCTTGATCTCGCTGTGCAGCAGGCTCAGGCCGGCGCTCAAGGTCAGGTTCGGGATCGGGCGCAGCTCCATGTCGGCTTCGAAGCCGTAGGCCCTGGCCTTGTCGGCGTTGAACAGCACGCCGTTGCCGTCCGAATCGTTGCCGTTGAGCTGGATGTCGTTGACGGTGTAGGTGAACGCGGTGGCGTTCAGGCGCAGGCGGTTGTCCCACAGGCTGCTCTTCACGCCCGCTTCCCAGGACAGGATCGTCTCGGAATCGGCGGTGGTGAAGTCGGCATTGAACACTGCCGAACGACCCTGGATGGTCGGGCCACGGAAGCCACGCGCGACCTTGGCGTAGACGCTCACGTCCGGCGTGATCTGATACATCGCGCTCAGATCCCAGCTCGGGGTGGTGTCGGACATCTTGACGTCGGTGCGGCCCTTGTAGGTGACCACGCCGGCAGCGGTGTCGGCGGTCTTCAGCAGGCGGGTGTGCTTCTCGTCCCGGGTCTGGCGCAGGCCGGCGGTGACGGTGAACTTGTCGGTGAAGGCGTAGCTCAGCTGGCCGAAACCGGCCCACGAGGTGTTCTTGTTGCGCAGGCGCACCCAGTTGTTCGGGTTGCGTGCCGCGCCCTGCAGGAACCAGGCGCGCTGGTAGAAGTCGGTGGTGTCGCTGCCGTTGAAGTAGAACGCACCGGCCTGCCACTGCAGCGCGCTGTCGTCATGGCTGGCCAGGCGGAATTCCTGGGTCCACTGGTCCAGGTCGCGGATGCGGCCCATCGACTGGCCGTAGCCGTTCGGCACGCCGTTGACCGGGAAGTTCACCGCAGCACCGCCGTCGGTGTCGCCACGGCTGTAACCGGAGGTGGTCTCGTAGGCGGTGATCGAGGTGAAGTCGATCGCGCCGAAGTCGTAGCGTGCCTTCACCGAGCCGCCGTAGGTCTTGTAGGCCTGCGGGTTGTTGTCGGCCTCGTCGTAGGCGACCTTGTCGCGCGGCACGTCGGTCTTGTTCGAGCCCTTGGTCAGCGCACCGCGCAGGAACAGGGTCGAGGTGCCTTCATAGTCGCGGGCGTGGGCCGAGGCCAGGATCGAGAACTGGTCGCTCGGGGTCAGCAGCAGCTGGGCGCGCACGTTGCGGTCGTCGAAGCCGCCCATGGCGTTCTTCTTCGGGCTGACCGTGCCATCGGCGCTCGGGCCCTTGTAGGTGTTGTCGACGTAGTCATCGCGGTGCTGGTACAGCGCCGACACGCGGAACGAGGCGATGTCGTTGATCGGGCCGCCGAAGCCGCCGTCGATCGACACGCTGTTGTAGGTGGCGTAGCTGGCGCTGACGCGGCCGGTGTAGTCCTGGGTCGGCTTCAGGGTGTCGAACTTGACGATGCCGGCGGTGGTGTTGCGGCCGAACAGCGAGCCCTGCGGGCCGCGCAGCACTTCCACCTGGTCTACGTCATAGACCGGGTTGGACTTCAGCACCACGTGCTCCAGCACCACGTCGTCCTGGATGATCGACACCGGCTGCGAGGCTCCCAGGTAGAAGTCGATGTTGCCCAGGCCGCGGATGTAGAAGCGCGGGAAGATGCGGCCGGTGGTGGTTTCCGCATACAGGCTCGGCACGCGGCCGGACAGTGCCAGCAGGGTGTCGTCGCCGCCGGCGGTGAAGTCGCGCATGCGCTCCCCCTGCACCACACCCACCGAGACCGGCACTTCCTGCAGGTTCTGCTCACGGTGTTCGGCGGTCACGGTGATCGTGTCCAGGCCGGTCGGGGTCGGCGCGCTGTCCTGCGCGGCGGCGCCGAAGCTGCCGACCAGGGCCAGACCGGCACAGGCCAGGGCCAGCGGGTGACGGCGGAAGGAAACAAGGGAAGACGACAGACCCGACAGGCGGCGGGAATCGGAATGGGAGGGCATGGAATGCTCTGAGGAGGCGTCCGTGCGGCCTGCGCGAGCCGGGCGGCAAAAGGGAGGAGAACTGCGCAAGCGGCCATTATCCCCCAAATTGTTACGATTTCGTTGCGCGGACCCCGCCGCGGCGAACCGAACGGTTTCGGCACCATTGCGCGCGCTCACGCCGCGTCGTCCGGCGTCCGGATCGGCTTGGCAAGGCGCGGCCACTTGGCTACACTTGAGTCCTGCCGTGGGGCCATAGCTCAGCTGGGAGAGCGCGTCGTTCGCAATGACGAGGTCAGGAGTTCGATCCTCCTTGGCTCCACCACTTTTCAGAAGAACCCGCAGATCGCCATGATCTGCGGGTTTTTTCTTTTCAGCGCCTCCGGCTCAGGCCGGCTCCTGTTCTCCATCCTTGCGTTGCGGGCCGCGCGAGTGCGTATCACGCACCTGTTGATCGCGCTGCCCCGGCCGCTGCTTGGCCACATCGTCCTGCTTCCTGTCCTGGCGGCTTTCCTGGATGCCCTGCTTCGGGTCCTGATCCCTGCTTTGCTCGTTCATCGAAAACTCCCTCGCCGGCAGCAGGCCAGCGCTGCCACCACGCTAGAGGTTGCCGGGTGAGCCGCAGGTCAGTCCCGCGCCAACATCCTGTGCAGGAAGCGGCTTGCCGCCACCGCCCCGCCCAGCCAGAATCCGGGGCACCACGCTCACCGGTGTGCCATGCCCTCCTCTGCCCAGCACGCAGCCCACGCGTTGCCGATGCTCCTCAATGCGACCGACGGCAGCATCCAGCTCGGCAACCTGCCAGCATTGATCGGCCCCACCTTGTTACTGGACGAAGCGCGTGCCGCCTTTGCCCCGCTGGTCCGAGGGGAGCGCGATGTCGGCACCGGCTACGTCTGGCTCAGCCTGCACCAGCTCAGCCTGGGCGGCGCGCCCGCTGGCATCAGCCTGTGCTTCTTCGGGCAACAGCTCAACATGGTGACGATGGGCGTCGATCTACCCGGTGCGACGTTGGAAGACGGCTGGCCGACCCAGGCGGCAATCGATGCCGAAGTCGCCTTCATGCGCCGCACGCTGGGTGCGGCGCTGGGGCGCAAACTGGCCGGCGGCCACGCCCGCTTCGACTGGGGCGAGGCATGGGCCCGTTTCGATCCGAAGGGCTTCATGGCCAGCAGCGGTATCCGCTACCGGCCACGTCGGTGACCGTCCTCAGGTGCGGGTAATCGATACCCCGCCCTCCACACGCATCGCGGTACCGGTAACGAAACTGCTTTCATCGCTGGCCAGGAACAGCGCCGCATTGGCGATCTCCTCCGGCTCGGCCAAGCGCTTGAGTGCGTGCAGCGAGCGCACGAAGTCACGTGCATCGCCGGTGGGCGCCGCCTGCCGGCCCATCTCGGTATCGGTACCACCGGGCAGCAGCACATTGCTGCGTACGCCGCGCGCACCGTATTCGGCGGCGATCACCTGGCTCAGGCCGATCAGCCCGGCCTTGCTTGACGCATAGGCCGCCATGCCCGGGAATCCCACGGTGTGACCGACGAAAGTGCCAACGAACACCAGCGAGCCGCCGCCGCGCGCCAGCAGTGCCGGCAACTGCGCACGTGCGGCATGGAACGCGGCATCCAGATTGGTGGCCATCACTTCACGCCAAGCGTCCACCGGGAACTCCGCTGCCGGCACGCCCGGCCCGAGCATGCCGGCATTGTTGAGCGCGATGTCCAGGCCGCCGAAGGACTGCTGGGCCAGATCGACCAGCGCTTGTGCCGTGCCCGGGTCAGCCACGTCAGCGGCATGCGCCACGGCTTCGCCACCGGCGGCGCGAATCTGCTCGACCAGCGCCTGCAGCGGCTCCGGCCGCCGTGCGTTGAGCACCAGCTTCGCCCCTTCGGCGGCGAAGCGCAGCGCGCTGGCGCGGCCAATGCCAGCGCTGGCACCGGTGATGAGAGCGATCTTGTTGTTCAGGCGCATGGTCGTGGTGCCGGTTGTGAAGTGGCCGCCACGATGCCGCGCCTTCGGCCTGCCAACACTCCGTTTCCGGGCCTGGCCCGTCGGTGCAGGAAACGGAGTTTCCGCAGAACCGGCGCGTGCCAGAATCCGGCCATGGACAGTACCGCCACCACCGCCCTCGATGCCCGCGTCGAACGGGTCTGCCGCCACCTGCAGACCAGCCTCGACGAACCCTCACTGCAGGAACTGGCCGACATCGCCGGCTGCAGCCCGACCCGGCTGCACCGCCTGTTCAAGCAGGCCACAGGGTTGACCCCCAAGCAGTACGCTGCCGCGCTGCGCGCCGACCGCCTGCGCACCGGGCTGGAACAGCAGGAACGCATCACCGATGCCTTCCATGATGCCGGCTTCGGTTCCAGTGGGCGCTTCTACGAGAACGCACCGAAGTTGCTGGGCATGACGCCCAAGCAATGGCGCGCAGGTGGTCGCGGCGAAGTCATCCACTTCGCGCTTGCCGAAAGTTCACTGGGCAGCGTGCTGGTGGCCAGCAGTGCCACCGGCGTGGTCGCGATACTGCTCGGCGACGATCCGGAGACGCTGCTGCAGTCATTGCAGCAACGCTTCCGCCAGGCCGAACTGATTGGCGCCGACCAGGGCTATGAGCAACTGGTGGCGCAGGTCGTGGGCCTGGTCGAGGATCCTTCGCGGGGCGCCACGCTGCCGCTGGATATCCGCGGCACCGCATTCCAGCAACGGGTGTGGCAGGCGCTGCAACAGATCCCGCGTGGACAAACCGCCTCCTATGCGGATGTCGCTGCGCGTATCGGTGCGCCACGCTCGAGTCGTGCGGTGGCACGTGCATGCGCAAGCAACCCGCTGGCGGTGGCAGTCCCCTGCCACCGCGTGGTGCGCCGCGACGGCGACCTGTCCGGCTATGCCTGGGGCGTGGCACGCAAGCGCGAACTGCTGCGCAGGGAAAAGGCCTCGACTGCCTGAAGTGGGTGCCGACCTTGGTCGGCACACCGCCAAGCCCTCAATCCAGCTTCACCACCAGCTTGCCGAAGTTGCGTCCCTGCAGCAGCCCGAAGAACGCCTCCGGCGCATTCTCCAGCCCTTCCACCACATCCTCGCGGTACTGGATGCGGCCTTCGCGCAGCCACTGCCGCATCTCACGTTCGAAGTCCGGCCACAGATGGTTGAAGTCGTGCACGATGAAGCCACGCACGGTCAGGCGCTGGCGCAGGATCTGGCTGAACAGTGCCGGCAACCGGTCCGGGCCGGGCTGCTCGACGCCCCGCTCGTTGTAGGTGGCGATGGTGCCGCACACCGGAATGCGGGCGAAGTTGTTGAGCAGCGGCAGCACTGCATCCAGCACATGGCCACCGACATTCTCGAAGTACACGTCGATGCCGGCAGGTACCGCCGCGCGCAGCTGCTCGGCAAAATCAGCCGCGCGATGATCCAGCGCCTCGTCCACGCCCAGCGTCTGCAGATAGGCACGCTTGGCCTCGCCACCAGCGATAGCCACTACGCGCGCGCCCTGCAGCTTGGCCAGCTGCGCTACGGTCGCGCCGACCGGCCCCGTTGCGGCAGCCACCACCAACGTCTCGCCCGGCTTCAGACGGGCGATTTCATGCAGGCTGGAATAGGCGGTGAAGCCGGGCATGCCATATACCCCCAGCGCCGTACTCAGCGGCAGTCCGGCCGGGTCCAGGCGGCGCCCCAGTGCCGTGGCCGGCAGCACCGCGTGGGTCTGCCAGCCACCCGGCGCCAGCACCAGCTCACCTGCAGCTACACCCTCGGCGTTGGACTGCAGCACCTCGGCCACGGTCTGCCCTTCCATCACCGCGCCCACCGCCACCGGCGCGGCATAGGACGGTCCCTCATCCATGCGTCCACGCATGTACGGGTCCAGTGAGAGGTAGCGATTGCGCAGCAGCACCTCGCCGTCGCCCAAGGGCGGCAGCGCGGCATGCTCCAAGCGGAAATTGGCTGCAGTAGGCGCCCCCAGCGGACGCGACGCCAGCACGATGCGGGTGGTGGTCAATGAGTCGGACATGACGACGATCTCTGCTGTTGCCAGCGTCAGGAAGAGAACGCCGACACTACGCCGCAGCGTGCCCCAATGGCGGTCACGAAAACAGCGTTCCATGTCAGGTGTCGGTGCCGTCCACGCGCTGGCCCCGCCACACCGCTTTTGTCGATCACCGTGGCCCGCTGAATTCCGCCGCAGGCGATGATCACCGCGCCGCCGCGCCCCGATGAATCGGCTCCAGCGCGCCCCCGCCCCGCGACGGCGGATCAAGTACTTGCGCCTGCGCAGACGGCAATGTGAAGGTTTTTTGCCAAAATGCTTGCCGTGGGCGACTGACCTCCGTAATATGCGCGTCCTTGGCAGCGACCTCGCTGCAATGAACTACGTGGCCGAGTAGCTCAGTTGGTAGAGCAGGGGATTGAAAATCCCCGTGTCGGCGGTTCGATTCCGTCCTCGGCCACCACGTTCGACAGCCTGCAGAAATGCGGGTCTTTTTTTCGGGAATCGCAGTTGATCGTGATTGCCACACAGTTTGGCCGAGTAGCTCAGTTGGTAGAGCAGGGGATTGAAAATCCCCGTGTCGGCGGTTCGATTCCGTCTTCGGCCACCATCTTTCGAGACCTGCAGAGATGCAGGTCTTTTTTCTGTCCGTGCTTCGCGCACTGCACAAGTTGCGGATGCGGCGCCTGCGCACACGCCCGGTTGACGAAACATTTACACCGGCATGCGCGGCGGCACCTACGCTCCAGACTCCTGCCCGGAGCCTAACGATGCCTCTGCGCCCTGCCCTGCTCGCCTGCCTGCTGCTGGCCGCCTTCCCGGTGATCGCCACTGAACCTGTGCGCGCGGTCGAGCGCCTGGACATCGATCGCTATGCCGGCCAGTGGCACGAGATTGCGCATCTTCCGGTTTCGTTCCAGAAGCAATGCGTGGGCGATATCACCGCCAACTACGGGCTGCGCCGCGATGGCCGCATCAGCGTCACCAATGCCTGCCGCAACGGCGACGGAGAACGCGTGGTTGCTGAAGGCGTGGCGCGCCCGGTTGCCGGCCATCCCGGCCAGTTGCAGGTGCGATTCGTTCCGGACTGGCTGAGCTGGGTGCCACTGGTCTGGGCCGACTACTGGGTCCTGGCACTGGACCCGGACTATCAGTGGGCGTTGGTCGGTGAACCGGACCGAAAGTACCTGTGGATCCTCTCGCGCCTGCCGGAAATGGATCGCGCCCAGTTCGAACAGCTGAAAGCCAAGGCCGAGACGATGGGCTACGACCTCGGCCCGCTGCGCCTGATGGCCCCGATTCGCGATACACCCGCCGACTGAACCTCCCCGCATCCGGCGCACTACGCGCGCGCCATGCGGCGCCGCGCACGCCCGGCCGCCATCTTCACGCGCTACCCTCTGCGACGGGTCGCCACAGGCGACCCAAACGACCATACGCCGTAGTATGCTTATCCAACGCACCCCTTCAGAGGAACTGCGCCCATGCTCCACCGTTTCCGTATCGCCTTGATCGTCCTGTGCACCCTCGCCCTTGTTGCCTGCAACAACGGCATCGTCAAGCGTGTTTCGGAACCGGCGGCCAGCCTCCAGCAGCTGACCGTGCGCGCCGACGGCAACTGGACCGTGGCCCTGCGCCTGCAGAACTACAGCTCCATGCCCATGACCTTCGATGACGTCGCGCTGGCGCTGACCGTCGGCGACAGCGACGCCGGCACCCTGCAGGCCAAGCCGGGCATCTCCATTGGCGGCACCTCAGCCGATGTCATCAATGTTGACCTCGTGCCCAGCTCGGCCGCACGCCTGGTGGTGGCCGACGCGCTGGCCAGCAACCGCACCCTGGCTTACGGCCTGAAGGGAACGGTGGCGGCCACGCCGCAGGAAAAGAAGCAGCGCAGCTTCGATATCAGCAGCCGCAGCACCCTCAACCAGGCGCCCGGCCTGCCGGGCGTGCTGCGCTGATTTCCACCTTCCGTCGCGGCGCCTGGCGCCACTCTCCCCTGCCCTGATCAAACCGAGACGTACCGATGAGCAGCTACACCGCCCCGCTTTCCGACCTCCGTTTCGCCCTGCACGACGTGCTCAAGGTCGAACCCCTGTTCGCCCGCCTGGGCTTCACCGACGCCACCGCCGACGTGGTCGATGCCGTGCTGGAGGAAGCCGGCCGCTTCAGCGCCACCGTGCTGGCCCCGCTCAACAGCGTCGGCGACGAGATCGGCTGCGTGCTCGACCAGGCCACCGGTGAAGTGACCACCCCGCCCGGCTTCAAGCAGGCCTACGACCAGTTCGTCGATGGCGGCTGGACCGGCCTGACCGCCTCGCCGGAACTGGGTGGGCAGGGCCTGCCGCACACCCTGGGCGTGCCGCTCAACGAAATGATCAACGCCGCCAACCTGGCGTGGGGCAACTTCCCGCTGCTCTCGCACGGCGCCATCGAAGCGCTGAAGCAGCACGGCGAAGCCTGGCAGCACGAGGCCTTCCTCAAGCCGCTGATCGAAGGCCGCTGGACCGGCACCATGTGCCTGACCGAACCGCACTGCGGCACCGACCTGGGCCTGCTGAAGACCAAGGCCGAGCCGAATGCCGATGGCAGCTACGCGATCACCGGCACCAAGATCTTCATCACCGCCGGCGAGCACGACCTGACCGGCAACATCGTGCACCTGGTGCTGGCCAAGCTGCCCGACGCCCCTCCGGGCGCCAAGGGCATCTCGCTGTTCGTCACCCCCAAGTTCAAGGTCGACCGCGAAGGTAACGTCGGCGAGCGCAACGCACTGCGCTGCGGCTCGATCGAGCACAAGATGGGCATCAAGGGGTCGGTCACCTGCGTGATGAACTTCGATGGCGCACAGGGCTACCTGGTCGGCCAGCCGCACAAGGGCCTGCAGGCGATGTTCACCATGATGAACACCGCGCGCCTGGGCGTTGGCCTGCAGGGCATCGGCCTGTCCGAGCGCGCCTACCAGAACGCACTGAAGTACAGCCGTGAGCGCCTGCAGTCGCGCGCCCTGAGTGGCGCCAGGTTCCCGGACAAGCCGGCCGACCCGATCCTGGCCCACCCGGATGTGCGACGCATGCTGCTGACGGTGAAGTCGCTGGTCGAAGGCAGCCGCCTGCTGGCGCTGCACGCTGCCACCCTGATCGACATTGCCCACCATGCCGGCGATGCCGCCGAGCGCGAGCGCGCCGACACCCTGGTGAGCTTCCTCACGCCCATCTCGAAGGCCTGCCAGACCGAATGGGGCATCGAGAACACCTACAACGCCCTGCAGTGCTTCGGTGGCCACGGCTACATCCGCGAACACGGCATGGAACAGCTGGCCCGCGATGCGCGCATCACCACGCTGTATGAAGGCACCACCGGCATCCAGGCGCTGGACCTGATCGGCCGCAAGACCGCCTCCAGCCAGGGCGCCGGCCTGAAGCTGATGCTGGCCGAGATCGAAGCCTTCGCCAAGGAACACGAGGGCAACGAAGCGCTGGCCGAGTTCATTGGCCCGCTGCGCGCCAAGGCCGCCGAATGGGGCAAGCTGACGATGGACGTGCTGCAGCGCGCGGCCGGCAATCCGGACGAACTGGGCGCAGCCAGCTACGACTACCTGTTCTATTCGGGTTACGTGGTGCTGGCCTACTGGTGGACCCGCAGCGTGGCCGCCGCCGATGCCAGCGCGCACGGTGCCGCTTTCGCCCAGGGCAAGCGCGAAACCGCGCGCTTCTACTTCGCCCGCGTGCTGCCGCGCACCCTCAGCCACGCCGCCGCCATCCAGGCCGGCGCCGCCCCGCTGATGGCAATGGACGACGAGCGCTTCGGCGCCTGAGCCGGGCTGCCGCCCGGCACCCGCGGTAGTGCCGGCCGCTGGCCGGCAACCGCAAAGCAACAGCTGGATCCCGGTGGATGGCGGGGCGGTGTGGGCTGGCAGGACACGCCGTAAACCCCGCTCCGCGGTCCGGCCCAGCCGCTGGCGGCTGGGCGTTCGGGCGCTTGCGAAGCAGTGCTTCGCAAGCAAAGCGCCCTCACCCCTGGGGGCTCGATGGCG